>JARFRJ010000253.1 GCA_029287305.1 Hyphomonas sp.
GGTTGAGATCGTCTGTCACTACTTCGCACAGCTTTGGCAATATGGATCACCAAACGAAAAATGGCTTATGATCGCCATACCGCTCGGCCTGTTCGCACTTTTTCTATTCCGCTTTACTTCGCGAGATAAACAAACCGGACAAGACACCCGTTTATACACGTACACGACATCCCATATGCCTTTTTATGCGAACTTCATTTTACTTACAGGCCTGACAAGCATGGTTGGGGTTGGCTATGCTTTATCGATTAAAGATTTGATATAAGGATATAAGACGCCTATTTGTTATAAAGTTTATTTCAAATAAAAGCTTTTTATGTCCGACCTCACAATGCAAGCAAAACCCATGCGCGGCCTTGATATCATCAAGGACCATCTGCAAAGATTGCCTGCCAAGCCCGGCGTCTATCGGATGTATGCCGAAGATGGCGAGATATTATATGTCGGCAAAGCGAAGAATCTGAAAAACCGGGTCGCCAATTACACCAAATTGGGGGGGCACACCCAGCGCATTGCCCTGATGATTTCGCTCACCGCCCAGATGGAATTTGTCATCACTGAGACAGAAACCGAGGCGCTTCTGCTCGAAGCCAATCTCATCAAACGCTTGAAACCTCGGTTCAATATCCTGCTGCGTGATGATAAATCCTTTCCCTATTTGCTCATCAAGCGCACCCATATTGCACCGCAAATCCTCAAATATCGCGGAACAAAAAAAGACAAGGGCGATTATTTTGGCCCCTTCGCAAATGCCTATGCCGTAACCAGCACACTGGATACACTGCAAAAAGCCTTCCTTTTGCGCACATGTGAAGACAGCGTCTATGAAGCCCGTTCAAGACCTTGCATGCTATATCAGATCAAACGGTGCGCCGCGCCCTGTGTTGGCCTAATTGAGACGGATGAATATCAGGCCTTGGCTGATCAGGCGCGTGATTTTCTAAAAGGCAAGGGCAATGATCTGCAGGACCAGCTGGCGGCTGAAATGGAAACCGCCTCTGGCGATATGGATTTTGAAAAAGCTGCCCGATTGCGTGATCGTATACGCGCGCTCGCCACGGTGCGGGCCAAACAGGACATTAATCCGGCGCATTTACCTGAAGCGGATATTTTCGCCATCGCCAAACAGGCCGGGCAAAGCTGTGTTCAGGTCTTCTTTATCCGCGCGGGACAAAATTGGGGCGCACGAGCCTATTATCCCCGTCATGAAAGAGACGCACAGGAAGCCGATATCATGGCTGCTTTTCTGGTCCAGTTCTATGATACGAGGCCGCCGCCCCGCCTGATTCTGACCGATCATCTGCCAGACCAGGCCAGTTTAATCAGTGAGGCGCTGCGCTTGCGCGTTGATCATAAAGTCGAGATTAAAACCGCCAAGCGCGGGGCCTCTAAAGAGCTTCTCAAACAAGCCCGGCATAATGCCGAGGAAGCCTTGGGGAGCAAACTTGCCGACACGGCTAGCCAAAAGCGTTTATTTGCTGAATTAACCAAGCAGATCGACCTGCCTGCCCCCCCGAAACGGATTGAAATCTATGACAATTCCCACATTCAGGGCAGTCATATGGTTGGCGGGATGGTCGTGGCAGGCGAAGAGGGGTTTATAAAAAACCAGTATCGTAAATTCAATATCAAGGATGAAAGCCTCAGCCCCGGCGATGATTATGGTATGATGCGTGAGGTGATGCGTCGGCGCTTTTCCAGACTTAAATCCGAGGCTGAAAAGGAAGAGAAGAGCATTTGCGATATGCCTAGCTATCCAGACCTTGTTCTGATTGATGGTGGGCCCGGCCAGCTGTCCGCCGTGATAGACGCTCTGAAAGATATCGGATTAACGACTGATGATCTGCGTCTAGTTGCCATTGCCAAAGGGCCAGACCGGAATGCGGGACGTGAAACGTTCTATCAACCGGGCAAGGCTCCCTTTCAAATGCCCAAACAGTCGCCCGTTTTATACTATTTACAGCGCTTGCGTGATGAAGCCCATCGCTGGGCGATTGGCGCACATCGGCAAAAACGGTCCAATGCGATCAAGAAAAATCCCCTAGATGATATTGAGGGCATTGGCCCGGCGCGAAAAAAAGCATTGCTGCACCGTTTTGGCTCTGCACGGGCCGTTTCACGTGCCAAAATGACCGATATTGCCCGCGTGGACGGCATTAATCAGGCTTTGGCAGAACGCATCCATGGGTATTTTCATAATAATTAAAAACCGGCGCGCGCATGCCTGATCTATTCTTTTAATCCTGCTTTGGCGCGTTGAAACCCTTTGGCAATGACGAAAATCTCAGGCGAGCCTGCCCGGCTGGCGGGCGGCTTAATATGACGAACGCTTTGGAAATTTTCTTTCAACGTCTTTAGAATGTCCCCGGATGTGCCGCCTTGGAAGACTTTTGCACAAAATGTACCTCCGGGCTGTAAATGCTCTAGGGTAAACTCAACCGCGCTTTCGACTAAAGCTATCGTGCGCAGATGATCGGTCTGGCGATGACCGGTTGTATTGGCCGCCATATCAGACAGGACAAGATCAGGCTTCCCGGCAAGACCCTGCCACAATTTGGCGACATCCTCAGCTATATTGATATCGCCCTCGACAATATGCACCCCTGTGAGGGGCTCGACGGGCAAAAGGTCAATTCCGGCAATATGCGCCATCCCCTTGCCTTTTAAAACCTGCAACCAACCGCCAGGGGCACAGCCCAAATCCACGGTATTTTTACGGCCTTTCAAAATGTCAAAACGCTCATCAATCTCCAGTAATTTATAGGCGGCACGGGCCCGATAGCCTTCCTGAAAGGCTTTCTGGACATAAGGATCGGCCAATTGCCGCTCCAGCCACTTCTTAGAGCTTTCTGTTTTGGCATTATGCGCGATCACTTTTCGCGCTTTGACGCGCCGCCCTGACCCCTTTTTGTCAAGGTCAGCCGGTTTGTGCCATCGCCGTTTCTCATCTTCACTCATATAGTGCTTTGCCTTTTATGCCCGATCCTATTCAGATCAAAGCGCTTAAATTTACGCCGTATAAGCGGCTATCCAATCCTATACTGAGCGCGCCTCGTCCTGGTGTTCAGGGCGCGCCCGGTCAAAAGCCTCCAATGCCAGACATTTTGTGTCTATGGCGGCTAAATGCGGAAAGACTTGCATATCTACTTTATATCTGTGCGCATTATAAATCTGGGGTATGAGACAAATCTCTGCAAGACCCGGCGCTTCGCCGAACAGAAATGGGCCCCGGCTTTTTTCCGCACATTTTTCGAGAGCAAAAAATCCAATTTTGATCCAATGCGCATACCAATCTGATATCTGTTCCGGACTGGCTGCGAAATCATGCTTCAAAGCCTGCAAAACCGATAGATTATTGATCGGATGTATATCGCAGGCGATAAGATCGGCAAAGGCTCGGCACTCGGCTCGCAGAATCGGATCGGTCGGCAAAAGGGCCGGCTGCGGATAGGTTTCCTCCAGCCATTCCAAAATCGCCATCGATTGTGTCAGATATGTTTCCCCTACTTTCAGAACTGGAACCCGGCTCTGTGGATTTATGCTTTGAAATTCCGCCGATTTTTGCACGCTTGCATCTGGTGCGATGTTCACGCTGACCTTTTCATAAGGCACAGCCTTTAGATTAAGCGCAATCCGCAAGCGATAGGCCGCCGAAGAACGCCAATATCCATATAATGTCAGGTCCATGCTTTAGCCCCTTTCTCTGATCGAGCCATAGAACGCGCTGCAATGCGCCTGTTTATTTTTCTGCATAGAAACCATATCTATAAAGGAGCAAAAGAATAAAGCCACATATAGACGAATTTAAGAGGCGATCTTATGGAAAACCACGCAGCCACAGACCCGGGCCCAAGGGGTGATTATACGATTGATCAGAATTGGGCCCAATATACAGATGAGGAACACAAAGTCTGGGATAGGCTGTATCAACGACAGATGCAGGTTCTGCCCGGTCGCGCAGCGGCAGAATTCATGGACGGCCTGAAGGCACTTGATTTGGACCGCGGCGGTATTCCAAACTTTGAAACGCTTTCAGATGAGTTGGAAAGCCTGACCGGTTGGCGTGTGGTTGCTGTTGAGGGCCTCGTCCCAGATGCGGTGTTTTTTGAGCATTTGGCCAATCGCCGTTTTCCGGCAGGCCAATTCATCCGCAAAGCTGATCAATTGGATTATCTTCAGGAGCCGGATGTCTTCCACGATGTTTTCGGTCACGTCCCGATGCTGACCAATCCTGTCTTTGCCAATTATATGGAAGCGTATGGCAAAGGCGGCTTAAGGTCTTTAAAATGGGATTGTCTGAAGAATTTGGCCGCACTTTACTGGTATACCGTGGAATTTGGACTGATCGAAACAGAGGCAGGTCTGAGAATTTACGGGGCGGGTATACTCTCTTCCAAGGCAGAAAGCATATTTTCTCTGGAAGACCCCTCCCCTAACCGGATTGGTTTTGATCTGTCCCGCCTGATGAAAACTGATTATCGTATTGATGATTTTCAGCAAACCTATTTCACTATCAAAACCTATGAAGACCTCTTTGAGGCCACCGTAAACACTGATTTTGCCCCCTTATA
>JARFRJ010000356.1 GCA_029287305.1 Hyphomonas sp.
ATTGTTCGTCTCGTGGGCTCGGAGATGTGTATAAGAGACAGACACAGAGCTTATTGGACCGCAGACGCTAAGTGTGCCCACGGGCAATGTCAGAGCTTTACCCGATTATGCAGAGGGAAGCTGGTGGGTGCAGGATGTCAGTGCCAGCCTGCCCGGGCGCTTACTGGCGTTAAGCCCGGGCCAGACCGTGCTTGATTTTTGTGCTGCGCCCGGCGGTAAGACAATGCAATTGGCCGATACTGGTGCCCATGTGATCGCCATAGATCGATCCGCCAAACGCCTTGAGCGGGTTCAGGAAAATCTGGACCGGACCCGGCTGGCATCGCGTGTCACCTGTCTGGCGATGGATGCCGAAAAATATATAGCGGACAGACCGATCGATGCTGTTCTTGTCGATGCCCCCTGTTCAGCATTTGGAACCCTACGCCGTCATCCAGAAGGGGCCTGGATCAAACATGCCGAAGATATTGCCAATTACCCAAAAATGCAGACGCGTTTGCTGAACGCAGCACTGGCCAAGGTGAAGCCCGGCGGAACTGTCATTTATTGTGTCTGTAGTCCTTTGCCCTCGGAAGGCAGGCATGTTATTGAAACCGCTCTGAAATCCGGCAACTGCCGGAGAGATCCCGTCAAGCCTTTTGAAATATCCGGCTTTGAACATGCGCTGACCCAGGAGGGGGATGTATGGACGCTGCCGGGGGGGCCATTCGCGCATGACATCTTTTTCACCGCCCGTCTGATAAAAACCGCCTAAAACAGGTTTACCTTGCATTGATCTCCAGACTCGTCAGACTGATCCAGTATTGCTTAGAACGTCTCTAATGACTGCCTTGTAATTTAAACAAATTCGCTATATGGCAGGTCTATGATGCGTCCCTTGATCTCTCCATCCATATTGTCAGCCGATTTTGCCTGTCTGGGCGCTGAAATTGAGGCGATCGATGCGGCGGGTGCGGATATGATCCATATGGATGTTATGGATGGCCATTATGTCCCAAATTTGACCTTTGGGGCACCTGTCATCAAAAAGCTTCGAGCCTGCAGTCAAAAACCGTTTGATGTGCATTTAATGATTTCCAATCCAGCGCAGTATATTCACGCTTTTGCCGAAGCGGGCGCGGATTATCTGACCATTCATCCAGAAGCCGATCCACATGCGCACCGCACGCTGCAGGCGATCCGTCAGGCCGGGATGAAAGCGGGCATTGCGCTGAACCCATCCACCCCGACCGATCATGTCGATTATCTGCTCGACACGCTGGACCTTATTCTGGTGATGTCTGTCAATCCGGGCTTTGGCGGTCAAAGCTTTATTCATAATCAATTACAAAAAATCTCTGACTTACGCGACAGGATTGAAGCCAGTGGACAGGACATCATCCTGGAAGTAGATGGCGGGGTTACACCTGAAACCGCGCCGCTTGCTTTGTCTGCCGGAGCAACATCGCTTGTTGCAGGCACGGCTGTTTTTAAAGGGGGCAAATCAGCTTATGCGGATAATATTGCCGCTTTGCGCGGAGGGCTGAAAGTCTGAACCCATGGAGCCAATCATTGAATTTTCAAAAAAACATCAGGGCTCGCGATCATGACAGCGCAGATCAGAAAAGCTGAGCCCGAGCAAAATGCCTCAAAAGATGCCGCCCGCTGGAAACGCTTTTCCGGTACGCTTGGGCAACCCGCAAAGCCGCTGAGCACGGAAGAAAGCGCCCGTGCAGAGGCAGATGTCAAACCCTTTGCCGCCTATTTGAAAGCTCTTATCCCGCCCGATCCCTTGCGCAGTGATGCGATTATCGAGGATCGCTGGCGTATCGGGCATGAGCGCTTGCAATTGAGCAATGGTGCCCCGCCCTGGTCTGTGCCGCCGCCCTCTCATCATTTTGCAGACAGAGTTCATCGTTTTGACTGGCTGAAAGATATGATTGCGCACAGCGATGCGGGCCTGAACCGGGCCTGCGCCATTGTCGATGACTGGACCGAGCATTTTGGTCAATTTCACGCCTTTTTCTGGCGTCTGGACCCGCTCACCTCACGCGTCTGGAATTGGCTTTTAGCCGGGAGACATCTCTTCCAGACTGGCACCGATGCCGCCCGTCAAAGCCGCCTAGATGCCCTGCATCAGCAAATTCTCTATATGCAGAAAACGCTGCATATTTGCACTGATCCGGAGGTTTTATGGCGGGCAGGCTGTATCAATCTGGCCTATGCTTTGGTGCAAGAAGATCAGCCGAGCCTAAAAAGCGCCCTGAAAGCTTTTGAAGCGCTGACAGACGACCAATTGCTGGCCGATGGCGGCCATATATCAAGATCACCGCAAACCCTGCTTTTATGCCTAGCAGATATGCTCGTCCTTCAGGACTTGCTGAAACAGGTCAATATTGAGTGTCCTGAGTTTATGCAAAAATGGATTATGCGGATGGCCGCTATGGTCAATTTCTTTAAATTGCACGATGGCGCACTGGCTGTCTTCAACAATGGGTCAGAAACGCGCATGGAAGGGGTCGATGCCGTCCTGAAAGCCTCTGGGCAAACCCCGCGAAATTTCATGTTCACCATAAAATCTGGTTTTCACAAATTGCGTAAGGAAAAGCTGACTTTAATGCTGGATTGTGGCACCGCTCCCCCGGCACCGTATGCGACAAAGGCCCATGCAGGCCCGCTTGGATTTGAATTTACCGACGGGACCGCGCGTATTGTCACCTCATCCGGTTTCTCACCAGAGGCAAATTTGGAATGGCAGGCCGCCTCTAGGCGAACCATTGCACATTCTACGCTTAGCCTGTCGGGGCGCGATGCGGTGACCTTTAAAACCTGCGAAACTTCCCAGCTTCTCTATCCGGCAGGCCCCGTTGATCTTGTCGCCAAACGTATGGAGGAGGAAAGCAAGGTTTGGCTGGAAGCTCAGCATAGCGGCTTTAAAGAGAAATATGGCCTGATACATAAACGGCGTTTATCTGTCTCTGCTTCTGGCACGTGTCTGAACGGCGAAGATTCTCTCGTTCGACCAGTCGCTTCAGAGCTTGATGAAGACGGGAAATTTATCGGTTTTACCCTGCGCTTTCATCTCCACCCGACCGTCAGCGCGATTAAAGATAATGATAAAATCTATCTGCGATGCGAAAATAATGCGATTTGGCGGTTCACAAGCTCGCATGACGGGCTTCAGCTTGAAAACGCCTATTATCTCGGGCGGGGGGTTCCAGAAAAATCCAAACAAATCCTGATCACCGGCCGGGCCGACCCGAACTCTGACGGAACAGATCCGAGCAATCAGATTCAATGGACCTTTGAACGCAACGGATCTGTGTCATGACACCGCAAATTCAAGCCCGCCGCGCCATCGCGCTCACCCTAGGATATGATATCCTTGTTGCTGGCCTGTCCATGCTGCTCGCCTTAGAGGCCCGCTGGCGAATATTTGGAGATTATGGCGCCCGCCCCTTTCCAGATGAAATGCTTCTAATTGCCAGCTCTGTTTTTGCTGTATCCGCAGCCCTTTCCTTTTTTATACTGAAAATACATAATCAAGTCTGGCGACACCTTGGCTGGCCAGATGCCTTGCGCATTCTATATGCTGCAATATTGGCCGTCCTTATTTTTCTGCCGATTATTGTGATTTGGAACGGTCTGGCCGGGTTTCCCCGATCCTCGCTTTTTCTGTCTATCCCGATCTGGCTGCTCTTCCTGTTTGCCGGGCGCATGCTCTCCTTGACGCGCTCGACCAGCCGACCCTTGCAAGTTTTTAAAAGGCGTCGAATTTCTGCCCCTTCCGTCATTCTGGTCGGCAATGAAGATAGCCTCGTCAATACATTGCGGGATCTGGAAAATGAGCCGGGCGGGTCCAGTCTCAGAGTTTTAGGTCTGATTGAAACCGGTAGATTAACCATTGGACGGTCCCTGCGCGGTATCACGATTTATGGCGGGCCGGATAAAATTGGCCAGACACTTGATCTTTTACAGGCCCGTTATGGGGCTTATCCATGGGTCGCCGCCGTCGGCGATGGCCGCTCACGCGTCGTGATGCGGCAAATTCTAGAAATGACCTCCGCGCGCAATAGTGAGGTCATGTCGCTTGGCAATGGCTCTAACCGAACCGTTCTGGAACCTGTCCGTCCTGAATTTCTGCTCGGTCGACGCACCCAGACCAGAGACACAAAGCCTCTTAAGAGCCTTATTGAAGATAAGCATATCTTGATTACGGGCGCAGGCGGAACAATCGGATCAGAACTGGTGCGACAAAGTGCTGGGTGTCGTCCGGCCCATATTACCCTGCTCGATTCCTCTGAATACAATCTGTACAAGATTGACCTGTATTTGCGTACAGAATTTCCCCACATCACGCTGACAAGTTTGCTCGCTGATATTCGCGACCAGGCATCCATGAACCGTATTATGGCGACAGCCAAGCCGGATATTGTCATCCATGCAGCGGCTTTGAAACATGTCCCGCTCATGGAGATGAACCCTTGTGAAGCCGTTCTGACCAATGCCTATGGCGCTTTGAATGTTGCCAAAGCGGCCAGTGAAAATTCGGTTCAGCATTTCGTTCTAATCTCAACAGATAAAGCCGTCGAGCCTGACAATGTGATGGGATCGACAAAACGTCTGGCCGAATTATTGACCCATCATATCTCCGCTGAGAGTGCGATGTCAGCCGCCCTAGTGCGCTTTGGCAATGTGCTTGGTTCATCCGGATCGGTTATCCCGCTATTTGAGAGCCAGATTGATAGGGGCGGGCCGGTGACCGTCACACATCCGGAAATTACGCGTTTTTTCATGACGCTTGAAGAGGCTGCCTATCTGGTTTTACAGGCCGCCGCGCTGAGTACAGAAAATACTCATTGTGCCACATATGTGCTAGATATGGGCGAGCCTGTGAGCATATTGAGGCTTGCCAGATCCATGATCCGGTTAAAAGGCTTTGTCCCGGATGAAGAGATCAAAATCATATTCACGGGCCTGCGCCCCGGCGACAAGCTTTATGAAAGCCTAACCTATGCCGATGAAGCGCTGGAGCCGACCCTGATTTCAGGTATTCAACATGTCCAGACCGAACATATCGGCACACCAGAGATGGAAGCGGCTTCAAAGGCGGTTTTTGAAGCGGCTGAAGCCCGTAATGTGGTCAAGACTCTCTATAGGCTGAACCGTTTGGTGCAAAAATCTGATAAATTGAGGGCGGACAGCGCACGCGAATCGCGTCAAATCCTAGATACTTTCTAGACCCTGTTCCATAAGGTCATCATATTTCCTAAAGCGTTAAGGAGTATCCCCAAGTGTCACAGTCCTATGTGCCAATTAAACGAGCCTTGATTTCTGTTTCTGACAAGTCAGGCCTGCTTCAGCGTGCCAGAATATTGGCCGAACAGGGTATTGAACTGATCTCAACCGGCGGCACAGCGAAAACCCTGAAAGCTGGCGGCCTAACCGTGCGGGATGTGTCTGAGCTGACCGAGTTTCCGGAAATGATGGATGGACGGGTGAAAACCCTGCACCCTGCAATTCATGGTGGCCTGCTATACCTGCGTGATGAAGCCAGCCATATTGAAGCAGCCCAGGCGCATAATATTGCACCGATTGATCTGGTTTATATCAATCTTTACCCGTTTGAGAAAACCGTCGCGGCAGGCGAGGATTTTGAGACCTGTATTGAGAACATTGATATTGGCGGACCAGCCATGCTGCGGGCGGCCGCCAAAAATCACCGTTTTGTCGCAAGCTGTACGCAGGCGGAGGATCTGGATCGCGTATTGGAAAGCCTGCAAACCCATAAGGGGTGTACGAGCTTAGACTTGCGCAAACGTTTGGCGGCCAATACCTATGCCCGTACAGCCGCTTATGATAGCGTCATATCCCGCTGGTATGCCGATCAATTGGATATAAGTGCCCCGCCCTTGATCACCCTTGGCGGCACACTTCACTCAGAGCTACGTTATGGCGAAAACCCGCATCAAAGCGCCGCCCTTTATTATACCGGAGACGATCGGCCCGGCATCGCCAATGCACAGCAAATTCAAGGCAAGGCGCTCTCCTATAACAATATGAATGATACCGATGCAGCTTTTGAGCTTATCGGCGAATTTGGCGTAGAACAGCCAAGTGTAGCGATCATCAAACATGCCAATCCGTGCGGTGTTGCCATGGGAAAGACACTGCTGGAAGCGTATGAAAAAGCGCTCGCCTGCGACAGTACATCGGCCTTTGGCGGCATTGTCGCCTTAAACCAGACGATCGACGCAAAGGCCGCCGAAGCGATCACAAAAATCTTTACAGAAGTTGTGATCGCACCGGATGCAGACCCGGACGCTTTGGAAATATTTGCCAAGAAGAAGAATTTACGCCTCCTCTTGACCCATGGCGTACCAGACCCAAAAGCAGATGGCTTGACCGCCAAAACCATTGCTGGCGGCTTGCTGGTTCAGTCACGCGATTCTGGCTTTATTACAGAACAGGATTTAATTTGCGTCACCCGGAAACAGCCAATGCCTGATCAAATTGAGGATATGCTGTTTGCTTGGCGGGTCGCCAAACATGTCAAATCAAACACAATCGTCTATGCCAAACAAGGCGCGACAGTTGGCATTGGGGCCGGACAAATGAGCCGGATTGATGCCGCCCATATTGCCGCTTTAAAAGCCGAGGACGCCGCCAGAATCCATAATTGGTCAGAACCTCGAACCCGAAATTGCGTTGCCGCCTCGGATGCATTCTTTCCTTTCCCGGATGGTTTGCTGAAAGCCGCTAAAGCTGGCGCAAGCGCGATTATACAGCCGGGCGGATCGATCCGGGACAAGGATGTCATCGCCGCCGCCGATGAAGCGGGTCTGGTAATGATGCTTACAGGGCAAAGACATTTCAGACATTAGCGCGTATCCGAGCTAAAATAGGTCCGTTTGAGCAGCGCGACGAGCAGCGCGACGAGTAGCGAGCCGGGCAGCGCGCCGGGCAGCGCGCCGGGCAGCGCAATAATAAGAGTTTAAAGCGTTAAGGCACGCCCAAAAGAAACAGATATGCTTCAGGGCATGTAACTTTGTGCCTAGCTAAAGCTGGGAAATATTTATCAATTACCATTCCATGCCCAGTGTCTTTTTCATCCAATCGGAAAAATTCGTGGGCTTTTCCAAAGATTTTGGGTCCAGTGAGCCATAGGCTAGGATCGGGCCCTTGGCCATTTCCAGACGTATGCCACTTAATTTTTGGTGCGAGCTGAACCAATGCGCCGCATCGGCAATCGGATCAATAATGAACATGATCTGATCCCCGCCCCGTCCTTCATCATCACGGCCAAAAACAAGGCCATAGACATTTTCCCGGCCTGTAAAACCACGACTAACCGCTTGCGAGCGTCCATCTAAAAGCACTTCATCATAGAAAAAGCGCCGCCGCCATTGGAGAATATGCATTTTAGCTCCATTCAGAACTTTGATATCAACCTCATTCGCTGTCAGTCTGACAATTTCTGCCTGCATGGTGCTCTCCTATTTATGTACTTATTGAATAACAATAATAATTAAGGAGCCTACTTGCAAGCCAGGAAGGTTAAATAAATCATAATCACTTATTGAGCCTCGGTTCATATTGCGCATAAAGCGCGATAGCGTTATGAAAACTTATGAATATACTTATTCTCTGTACGGGCAATTCTGCCCGTTCTATCATTGGAGAGGTCTTGGTGTCTGCACTGCCGGGCTACACAGGCTATTCAGCCGGTTCCAGCCCGAAAGGCGAGCCGCACCCTATGGCGGTGCGTGTGCTGCAGGATATGGGTCATGATGTGTCCGGCCTGTCTTCGAAAAGCTGGGATGTCTATAGCGGACCGGAGGCCCCCAAAATGGATATTATAATCACCGTCTGTGACAATGCAGCCGGAGAGGCATGCCCGTATTGGCCGGGCCATCCGGTTGTAGTGCATTGGGGACTGCCAGACCCGGCGGCCATCGAAGAGCTTAATTTTATGCGCGCCGCCTTTGAAGACACGTATGCCAGCCTGAAGAAACGCCTCACCGCTATGGCCGCGCTCCCTTTAAGCCAGATGAGCGATACAGACCGAAAAACCGCCATACAAGGCCTGCATAATCAGGGATAGAGCCGTTACGAGAGCTTTATTAACTGATAAAAACCTCCGCTTCTTTAAAAGCTAGGCTGTTCTCATCCTTAGGCGAAAGAAGCGGCGCCCCTTCAAAGGGCCAGTCTATCGCTAGGTCCGGATCATCCCAACGGATAGACCGGTCACAGTCCGGCGCATAATAATCGGTTGTCTTATATAGAAGTTCAGCCGTTTCGGTCAGGGTCAGAAATCCGTGCGCAAAGCCTTCCGGCACCCAGAATTGTTGCTTATTCTCAGCGGAAAGCATTGCCCCAACCCATTGGCCAAAATGCGGTGAATTTTGGCGAATGTCGACCGCCACATCAAAGACGGCCCCTTCAACCACACGAACGAGCTTCCCTTGGGCTTTAGGAGGGGTTTGATAGTGCAAGCCACGTAAGACGCCTTTGACAGATTTGGAATGATTGTCCTGAACAAAGCTGACAGGCCGCGCAATTGCAGCTTCAAAAGCGGCATGGCTGAAACTCTCATAGAAAAATCCCAGCCTCTCCATAAACGCTTATCTCTTTTAAACGGTGTCTTGGAGGTAAAACCCATTCACCTCTTTGCTGACACTTTGCCCGGCGTGGGCAGGGTTTTTTAAGTCACACTGAAAGATTGAGGGCGAAATAGCTATTGGTAAATTAGCCTTATATTATATCTTATTGTTCGCAAGAAGGTAAAAACATACACGATCAAACCATGTATGCATTGCTTCATAAGGGATCTCTCGCTATGGCGTTGGATTATGTCCGCCTCCGATTTATCCCCTGCCATTAAAGCCATCGCGCGTCACCAAGCGCTCGATAGCCGCAATCTTGAAGCCGCTTTCAATACTATGCTGGAGGGCCAAGCCAGCCCTGAAGAGGTCGGTGCCCTTCTGATGGGCCTTGCTGTGCGCGGGGAAACC
>JARFRJ010000466.1 GCA_029287305.1 Hyphomonas sp.
GATAAGCTTAATATCGAGGTCTGCATTTTTATAGGACCGGGCATCGAGTATAATTTCAGGGGCGGTCAGGCTGAGATCAAGATTAAAGCCAGAGGTGTTTTCAATCATCGTGATTATATCATCCCAGCTTGTACTTGTTGCTGGATCACTGGTTGGGATATAGGCGTCGAGGTCTATCTCGCCCAGCGCAATTTTCCCGCTTAGGAGGGGTGTTTTGCCTTGCTGATCAAGCGTCAAATCACCAGAGGCTAAAAGGTCATTCGCTGACACGGTGAGCGCCGTCATCGTCAAAACCTGCGGTGTTCCCTTTACCTTTGTGTTTAATTCAGCCGTTTCTAGGGGTTTAGCCAGACCTGTCTGAATATCTAGGGCAGATAAAAGCGTATCGAAGCGATTGCTTTGAAAGCGCAGAGCGCCCTCAAGCTGTGGGCTTGTGGTCATAATAAACTGGCCCTGATATCCAGCCTTGAAATAGGGGCTTTGAAGGGCCAGCTCTATCGCATCGGCTTTCAGACGCGTCAAAGGCCCATTTAGAATGCTGGAAAAATCAATAGCGATTTCATTCGTCATGGCCTGGGCCGTCAGGCTGGGCTTATAATCCATAAGCGCAAACAAGCTATCAATAGACGCACTCTTATAGCTTGCTTTGCCCTCAAGCTCGGGCGTTTGACGCAGGCGCACAATGCCTGCAAAATCTGTGCTAAATTTCGGCGCGACCAAGCTTAAAGAGGCATTTTTTAAGTCTATTTGGTCTATAGGTCCGAGCATTTGGCTGGTGAGATTAATCTCAGACCCATTTAAAATACCCTTTTGCTGCTCGCTTAAAACAGTTGGCATCAAGGATGGGGTAAGCTTTGGAACGCTTAGCGTCAGATATCCATCTAAAGACGGGCGTTCACTCAAGTTTACAGCGCCTTCATAGCTTATCACACTGCGATCGCTTAGCAATGTCAGCTGGGAAAAGTCGATCTTGTGCGTTGCATCCTGCAGGGTCAAAACGCCGGAAGCATCAAGTCCGGTAAAGGCCTCAAGGGGGAGGGGGAAGGCCTCCGCATCTATGCCTGAGAGT
>JARFRJ010000361.1 GCA_029287305.1 Hyphomonas sp.
GAGCCAGTGGTGCCTTGTGGTGATTACTCAACACAGCGTGTGGTTTATTTCGAATGGGACAGTGCAGATGTAACAAGCTCAGCCTCTACCGTTCTGGAAGAGACAGTTGAAAGCATCATGGCTGCAGATTACTGTTCTGTAGGGTCGATCACTATTGTCGGTCATACAGATGCGTCTGGTCCGAAAGCTTATAATGAGAAGCTCTCAGAAAAACGTTCTGTAGCCGTTCGCGATGCCCTGATGGGTATGGGCATGTCTGCCGACCAGGTTGTGCTTGAAGCTAAAGGTGAGAGTGAACTTGCCAAAGACACAGCCGATGGTGTGCGTGAGCCGCTTAACCGTCGTTCTGAAATTATGATTATTGTTCAATAATAAATCATAAAATTTGATTTAAAGGCCCGGCTTACATGCCGGGCCTTTTTTATGCGCGCCTTCTTTTTTATGCGTAGGGCTTGCCCCAATATCTTAAGCGTATAATCAGTCTGTATGACACAGATTACAAATTTAAGCGCAGCCGACAAAGCTGCAATAGAAAGATTGAATGACCGCCAGGACGATATGGTGAAGACAACAATCGCCTGGTCTGAGGTCAACACAGGTAGCCATAATTTAGACGGGCTAAAGACTTTTGCGCCGAGACTTGCCGATGCTTTCAGCGTCCTGTCCGCCCGGATTGATCTGGAAGAGACAAAGCCTTTTGATCTGATTAATACAAAAGGAGAGACAGAAGCCTGTCAGACAGGTCCAATTGTTCGGGTGAAAGCCCGCGCTGAAGCCCCCATACAGATTATTATGAGCGGGCATTATGATACGGTTTTTCCAAAACATAGCGGGTTTGATACCGTCACGGATTTGGGCGGGGGCAGGCTGAAAGGGCCAGGTCTTACCGATATGAAGGGTGGAATTTGTATCATGCTTGAAGCCCTAAAAGCCTTTGAAAAAGGGCCTTTAAGGGATCAGCTTGGCTATCAAATTGTCCTCACACCCGATGAGGAAATAGGCAATCTGGCGAGCGCTCCGGCGCTGACAGAGGCAGCCAGATCCGGGGCCATGATCGGGATGACTTATGAGCCTTGTATGGAAGATGGGGCGATGTCGGGCGCGCGCAAAGGTTCTGCCATCTATGATATCATTTTCAAAGGCCGTGCGGCACATGCGGGCCGGGCACATGCTGAAGGACGCAGTGCGATAAGAGCCGCCGCCCGATTTGTCAGCGCGATAGAAGATTTGAATGGCCAATATGAGGGCGTGACCATCAATACCGGTCAGATAGATGGGGGCGGGGCGGTAAATATCGTCCCGGATCTGGCGATTGTGCGCCTCGGGGCACGTGGACCTGATAGTGAGGCTGCCAATTGGCTGGACAGCCAAATTCAAAGCACTCTTAGCGCTATATTGGCGTCAACAGACGGCCTTGCTGCGCATGTCCATGGCGGGTTCTATCGTCCGCCCAAACCTCGCAATGCGGCCCAGAGCAGATTATTCACTGCTGTCCATGCAACTGGCAAGGCGATCGGACTTGACCTTGAATTTCGTGATACAGGCGGCGTCTGCGAAGGCAATAATATTTTTGCTGCCGGTGTCCCTAATGTCGACACATTGGGCGTGCAGGGCGGACGTATTCATTCAGCAGAGGAATATGTGATAACAGACAGTTTTGCCAAACGTGCTGCAATGTCCGTCCTTTTGCTCAATCGTTTGGCGGATGGGCGTATAGATGCCAAATCAATCAAAGCGTTGATGTCATGACGATGTATATAATGCGTCCAGTGCGCGGCGAGGATATGGCCGATGTGATGGAGCTCGCGCGGCTCTCGGGGGCAGGCTTTACCAGCTTGCCTGAAGATGAAAACCTCGTCGCGGACAAGATAGCAGCCTCTATGAAAGCCTTTTCAGGTGAAACTGCCACGGATAAATCTGGCCAGTATTTCATGATGATGGAGGCTTTGGACACGGGTGAAGTTGTCGGCAGTTCTGCGGTTAAATGCGGGACGGGCATTCACAGACCCTTTTTCAATTATCGAATTATTACGCTCTCTCAGGCCAGCCAGAGCGCCGATAAACGGTTTGATCTCGATGCTCTGGTGCTGACCAATGAATATATCGGCTATGTTGAGGTCGGGACTTTGTTTATCAAAGCCGAGCATCGTGGCGGTGGGGCCGGACGGCTTGCCGCGCAATCCCGTTATTTGCTGATGGCGACAAATCCGCTGCATTTTGGCGATAAAGTATTGGCGGAACTGCGCGGCATCATTGATGATGCGGGCAATACCCCCTGTCTCTTATACACATCTGACGCTGCCGAC
>JARFRJ010000121.1 GCA_029287305.1 Hyphomonas sp.
CAGGATTATTATCTAAAAAACAGGTTGAATTATACTCGCTATCGGCGTGGGTGTGGGCGAGACGCCCGCCTTGAGCAGGTTTGGGGTAAAGAAAGCGGCGAACCTGTTCAGCCTGAGGACAAGATAAGCTCTGCTGCTGACCCCTCGCGCGGTTCATAATCCACTGTTTTAAAGTGCGAGACGGGCACTTCAAAGATAAGCGCCCTATCATATTGGGATTTGGCATTTTGCATATTGCGATTTGGCATTTTGGTTTCTTTAAGAAATAATGCCTAAAATAAATGGTACCGCCTCTCCGGTTTGAACGGAGGACCTCTGGTTCCACAAACCAGCGCTCTAACCAACTGAGCTAAGGCGGCACAATCAATTTCGTTTATTTACGCGGACATAAGCTGCGCTTCAAGCTATAATAGTTCAGGAATTTATTTTTTCCGAGAAATGTTTGGATAATTTCAGACCCTGGCCTTGATAATGACTGCCCTGTGCCCCGTAAACTTTTTCAGGCTCTGACAGCATCGGCTCATAAATGAGTTTGGCAATCGCCTGACCATGTTCGAGTATAAATGGCACATCACGTGAACGCACCTCCAGAACGGCGCGGCTTCCGCCGGCATTCAGACCAAAGCCCGGATCAAAAAATCCGGCATAATGGGCCCGAAATTCACCCAATTCTGGCGCAATCGGGGCCATTTCTGCGGCCTGATGGGCCTTAATTGAAATATTCTCTTGCGACGCGAGGATGTAAAACTCTTCCGGGTTCAGAACGATCTGTCCATTTGAGGCATAAACCGGTTCCCAATATTCAGAAATTTCGTGCTGCCCCAATTTGCGCAAATCAATCACGCTAGCATGACGCCGGGCCCGCCATCCGACAGGCCGCCCCTTCGCCGCGTGCAGATCAATACTTACGGTTTTTTCTGTCAGGGGCTGACGGCCTGTTTCGCGCAGGCGCAATTGTGCCAACCGATCGCCGGGCCGGGCCAATATGGAGAAAGTACGGGGGTAAATTTCCAGATAAAGCGGGCCTGAATACCCATTGGGAATATCTTCAAAGACATGCGCCCGGTCGGTGATGAGCCGCGTAAACACATCAATACGCCCGGTGGAGCTTTTGGGATTAGCACGCCCGCATAGATTATCCGGCAAATCCAAGGCCTCTTGCAAAGGCACAAGATAGACGCACCCTGTTTCCAGCACAGTGCCTGTCTCTGCTAGGTTAAGCTCATGCATAATAAGGCCCGGGCTTTGCAGCATGTCCAAAACTGTGCGCTGCATGCCCGGCAAGAAGCTGGCACGAATGCGATACGCCTTGTCTGAAAGGCGTAAATCCAGACTGGCGGGCTGCACCTGATCAGGTGTCGGTGCCCACTCGGCCCTAATCGCTCCTGCCCTTATCAGTTCGCGCAAATATGTATCTGGCAAAACGCCCAAAATGTGACCTCTTTCTTGCCTTTGCAAAGAGACACTTCTATGACCTGTTGGATAAAGTGAAAAGGACCAAATGTGACAAATATTGACCCTTTAAAGAATAAATCCGCCTGGCAAGCCGCCACCAAGGCGATAAGGGGCGGGATTGACCGATCTCCACATGGGGAAATCTCAGAGGCCCTATATCTGACCTCCGGCTATGCCTATGACAGCGCTGAACAGGCGGCGGCCCGAATGAGCGGCGATGAAGAAGGCTTTGTCTATTCGCGCTATGGCAGCCCAACCGTACGCATGCTGGAAGAGCGTCTGGCCCTGATCGAAGGCGCAGAGGCGTGCCGGATCACCGCCTCTGGCATGGGCGCGATATCCTCGGCCATTATCGCCCCGCTTACTCAAGGCGATAGGGTTGTGGCGGCCCGCGCTTTATTTGGCTCCTGCCGATGGATTATCACCAATCTTATCCCGAAATATGGCGTCGAGGTCGAATTTGTTGATGGCGCGGATATGGAGGCCTGGAAACAGGCTCTGTCCAAACCCACCAAATTGGTTTTAATTGAAAGCCCGGCCAATCCGCTTCTGGACGGGGTTGATATCGCCGCGGTTGCGGACCTCACCCATAAAGCTGGCGGCCTGCTGATTGTCGATAATGTATTTGCCTCCCCTGTCTTGCAAAAGCCCCTAGAGTTTGGCGCTGATATTGTTGTGTATTCCGCCACCAAACATATGGATGGACAGGGCCGCGTCCTTGCCGGGGCCTTGCTTGGCCCGCAAAGTGTGATTGAAGAGATTTATGACCCCTATTTGCGCCATACTGGCCCGGCAGCGGCCCCGTTTAATGCCTGGATCGTTTTAAAAGGCCTAGAAACGCTGGAGCTTCGGGTCCGCGCGATGAGTGAAACCGCCAGACAATTGGCCGATATAATCGCCACGCATCCCAATATCGAGGCTGTGCGTTATCCGACACGTCCCGATCACCCACATTATGCTGTACATATGAAACAGATGCAGGCGGGCGGAAGCCTGATCGCCTTTTCC
>JARFRJ010000364.1 GCA_029287305.1 Hyphomonas sp.
GGTGGGGCACGTTACAATGCAGCTGTAGAGGCTCTGGGAACGAATGATGGGACGGCTATTCGTCAATGGATATTTGAGAATGCTAATCCTTCCACATTTGAAATTACAGGAACGGATGCTTCTGGTAATTTTACAGGTAATATTTTCGGGGTCGCTGGTGAAGATCCAATAATTCCCTTTAGGTTAACTTTCCCTATTAATGAAGAGAAAGCAAACATTAATGGTTGGGAGTTTGCGATTCAACACTTCTTTGGTGATACAGGTTTTGGGGTTATAGCCAATTATACTATCGTTAACGGAGATATTAAATTTGAAAACCAGCAAGTGCCTTCAAGCGGCGAAGCTCAGTTTTCTTTAACAGGCTTAAGTGATAGCTATAATATTGTAGGCATCTACGATAAGGATGGCATTCAGGCTCGGATCGCCTATAATTGGCGTGATAAATTCCTGACATCTACAACGGGCGTAAGCGGCACGCCTAATAACCCGCTTTATGTCGAAGCCTTTGGTCAATTGGATTTCATGGCGAGCTATGATGTGACCGAAAAGCTGACCCTGTTCGTTGAAGGCATTAATGTCCTCGATGAAACGACCCGCACTGTCGGACGCAGTGAGGCTTATGTGAACTTTGCTGTACAAACTGGCTCGCGCTATAATTTCGGTGCGCGTTACACATTCTAAACTATTGAAAAGGCCGGAGGGAGTTCCTTCGGCCTTTTTCTCTTTCTTGTTTTTTGAGCCCGGAATAGTATTTTGGGCTCAAATGCTTTTTAATGTTGCATGTCATTTCACAGATGAGGAGATGCCCTAAAAATGTCGGCGCTCAAACAGCTTGTCATTGTCGGCGGCGGTACAGCCGGTTGGCTGACCGCTTGTCTCCTTGCAGCCGATCATCGTGCGGCTCATTCTGACGGGTTGAAGGTTACCCTGATTGAATCGCCGAATATCCCGACCATAGGCGTTGGGGAAGGCACATGGCCGAACATGCGCGATACGTTGCAGCGTATCGGCTTGTCTGAAACGGCGTTCCTGCGTCAATGCCAGGCTAGTTTTAAACAAGGCTCACGCTTTAAATCCTGGGTTCATGATAGCCCGGACGATATTTATTATCATCCCTTTGATGCGCCGCCAGATGAAGATGAGGCGGATGCTTTTCACCTATGGCAGTCTCTGGTGAACACGCCGGGATATGAGGGGGCTGACGTAGCCAGCTTTGCAGGTAGTGTCGGCGTTCAGGCCGCGCTGTGCGCGCACAATCGTGCTCCGAAACAGGTCCAGACCCCGGAATATGCCGCTGTTGCAAATTACGCCTATCATCTGGACGCCCCAGCCTTTGCCCGGCTTTTGGCTGAGCATGGGGTTCGCAAATTAGGTATTCAGCATATCCACGATGATGTGGTGGGTGCAGAGCCTGCCGAAAACGGCCATTTGGTCAGCGTTCAGACAAAGCAAAATGGCTCCGTTAAGGGGGATATTTTTATTGATTGCACCGGCCATAGGGCAGCTTTAATTGGCGATCATATGCGTGCTGAGTTTACCGACGTCTCGCATATTCTGTTTAATGATCGCGCCTTGGCCTTGCCTGTGCCTTATTTGAATTCTCACGCAGCGATCGCCTCGCAAACAGATGCGACCGCTATGGCGACGGGTTGGGTCTGGGATATTGGACTGCAGACCCGGCGCGGCGTAGGGCATGTCTTTTCTTCGCGTCATTCAGGCGAAGAGGCGGCACGTGCCTCACTCTCGGCCTATCTTTCAGGCAGCCCCGAAGGGCAGGCTGTTGATGTCAATACAGCCCGTCTTTTACGCTTCCAGCCTGGCTACCGTAAAACGCCCTGGGTCGGCAATGTTGTCGCTATTGGTATGTCACAAGGTTTTGTCGAGCCCTTGGAGGCGACCGCGATCGTGCTGATTGACCTAGCGGCGACCATGTTGAGCGATATATTGCCGACAAGTGAGCGACAAATACCTTATAGAGCGCGTCAGTTTAACGAACGTTTTGCCCATCGCTGGACACGGATTATTGAGTTTTTGAAATTACACTATGTACTCTCGCAGCGAGATGAACCTTATTGGCAGGCCCACAGGGACCCGGCAAGTTGGCCAAAGGGTCTGTCTGAAAGGCTGGAGCAATGGGCAGATATGCCGCCCATGCGTGAAGATTTTACGCACACACAGGAAATGTTTCCGCCAGCCAGCTATGCCTATATTCTTTATGGTATGGGTTTTCAGACCCAATCTCGGGAGTATAAAAGACGTAAGGATGAAGCGACAAGAGTGCGTCGTTTGCGCGATGAGATTTCAGCGCGGCGCCGCCTTATGCTAGAGCGCCTTCCCTCACATCGGGACTATCTGGAGCATGTCTCTGGACAAGTTCTCATCAAAGCCAGTTAGGACTTAAGTATGGCACGCCACGCTCTTCTTGAATTTAGCCAGCATGCGCATCTGAAAGTGCGCTCAGAACGTTCAGCAGCCTTTGGTGATAATATCATGTCTGCGCCTGTTTTTCCGCACGAAATGCGGTCTCTGCAGCCGCATTATCCCTTGGTTTTTATGCGCGAGAAAAATAGCGAGGCCTATCGACCTATTGCCCTGTTGGGGCTGGAGCGTGAGGAGAATCTTTTTCTCACTGAGGCAGGCTGGGGCGCTTTATACGTACCGTTGGCGATCCGCATGCGGCCTTTCCTGATCGGGCGCGGCAAGGATGTAAATACGCTGCAAATACATATTGATCTTGATCATCCACGGGTGAGTGAGATTGACGGCGAGGCCTTATTCACATCTGAGGGTGAAGAGACAGAGATCGTAAAGTCTGCTCTGGACGTGTTAAAAGAGGTTCATATGGGTGAACAAAGCGTCGCGCCTTTCTGTGCCTTGCTTGATGAATTGGAATTGATTGAGCCTTTCACCCTGGATGTTACTTTAAAGAATGGGAAAACAGGCCAATTGGCCGGTCTCTTTACGGTTGCCGAGGAAAAGCTATATGCTTTGGAAGGGGCGGCCTTAAGTCGGTTGCAGAATGCGGGCTATCTACAATCTGTCTTTATGATGGTGGCATCCCTATCGCAATTTGCAGCGCTTATTGAGCGCAAGAATAATCTGGTAGAGGATTTGATTTGATCCACGCGGTGCCTTTTACTGCTCAGGCTTTGCCAAGTCCGAAGTCGGTTGAGGCGCGTGAATGTGCACGAAATTTTGAGACTATTCAGGATATAAGCCGGTCCCAAACCCCGATTATCTTGCGCGGGTTTGTCTCTGATTGGCCGATCGTAGAAGCGGCAGGCCAATCGGATCGAGCCGCAATCGATTATCTCTTACGTTTTGATAAGGGGCTGAAAGTGCCTATTGCAGCGGGGCCGTCCAGCCTGAAAGGGCGCTTGTTTTATAATCAGGATTTTACAGGGCTTAATTCTGATCGGGGTGTAGCCTATTTTTCGACGCTTTTGGAACAGGTCTACACGCGCGGGCAAACAGAAGAGCCTCCCGTTATCTATATGGCGTCTATGGATTTTTCAGATTGTGTTCCGGGCTTTGGCGACGAAAATGAGATCGATTTTGGCGATTTCAATCCTTTGGCCAGTATCTGGATCGGAACGCCTACACGCATCGCCGCGCATAATGATCTGCCGATGAATATTGCCTGTGTTGCTGTCGGAAAGCGGCGATTTACACTATTTTCACCCGACCAGACTGAAAACCTCTATCCTGGGCCTTTTGAGCTTACGCCAGCTGGCCGCCCGATCAGCCTGGTAGATTTTCATGCGCCGGATCTGGACCGGTTCCCGCGGTTCGCAAAGGCTCTGAAATCGGCATACTATGCAGACCTAGAGGCAGGCGATGCGCTCTTTATCCCCTCCATGTGGTGGCATCATGTCGAAGCCTTTGGCGCCGTGAATGTTCTTGTCAATTATTGGTGGCGGAGTGTGCCGGACTATCTTGGTACGCCACAGGATGCGCTTAATCACGCGATGTTGACTTTGCGTGATTTGCCTGCCGGGGAACGCAAAATATGGCGCGACCTCTTCGACTATTACGTATTTGACGCAGATGAGGGTTGCCGCGATCATATTCCGCCACATGTGCGAGGAATGCTCAACCCGATAGATGAAGCAATGGCCAAACGGATGCGTGACTTCTTGCGCCAACGCCTTGACCGATGAAGACACAGTTTGAATGAGGAAAGTATAATGGAAAAATTTGGACCTCGAAAGAAAGTCATCATTGCCGGTGGTGGGACAGCCGGTTGGATGACAGCTGCGGCTATGGGCAAAGTGTTGTCAAAGGTGGCAGACATTACGCTGGTCGAATCTGATGCGATAGGTACTGTCGGGGTTGGCGAAGCAACCATTCCAACTTTGGTGACCTATAATCGCTTGCTCGGCATTGATGAAGCTGAACTCATGCGCGCTGTGCGGGGGACATTCAAGCTTGGCATCGCTTTTGAGAATTGGAAGCTGGATGGGCACCGCTATATCCACTCTTTTGGGATTACTGGTAAAGATCATTGGACCGCAGGCTTCCAGCATTTCTGGCGTCGCGGGCTTGATATGGGCATAGCCAAGGACTTTGGCGATTATTGCCTAGAACTTGTCGCGGCAGAGGAAGAACGTTTTGCACATCTGCCAAAGCAAGGCCTTAATTATGCCTATCATATGGATTCATCTGCCTATGCCCGGTTTTTACGCCAGATTGCCGAAGCGCATAACGTTAAGCGTAAGGAGGGCCGTATTGCCCAGGTTGAACGCCATCCAAATGGTGATTTGAAGAGCTTGCATTTGACTGATGGGACATCTTTGGAAGGGGAGTTATTTATCGATTGTACCGGTTTTCGGGCGCTCCTCATTGGGGATGCGCTGGGGGTCGGTTATGAAGATTGGAGCCATTGGTTGCCGTGTGATCGGGCGATTGCTGTGCAAACAGAATCCGTATCCTCACCGCGGCCCTATACGCGTGCCATTGGGCATGAGGCGGGTTGGCGATGGCAAATTCCGCTTCAGCATCGCACCGGAAACGGTACAGTTTTCAGTAGTCGTTATATGAGCGAAGATCAGGCGCGTGCCCATCTTCTGGCCTCTGTAGATGGTAAGCCTTTGACAGATCCCCGCCTGATCCGCTTTCAGACAGGCACGCGGCGTACACATTGGCATCGCAATTGCGTCGCTATTGGGCTTTCAAGCGGTTTTATTGAGCCTTTGGAGTCGACCAGTATTCACCTTATCCAGCGCTCCATTATTCGGCTTATGCAAATG
>JARFRJ010000274.1 GCA_029287305.1 Hyphomonas sp.
GCCAAGGCTGCCCGTAAATTCTGAATCATGACAGGGGTTTTCTCTGGCGGATAGAAATAATTTGCGGCGTCCAATTCCTCTTCAAAATGCTGAAATAGACGCAAGACATCATCGCGCGAGGCAGGAGACTGATCTGCCAGCTTGGCAGCGGGCTCTGATGAAACAGGGGTAAAATCACCCATTTGTTCAGCCCAAGCCGAACAGAAGACGCCCACAGCCATAGCCAAATTGAGTGAGCTGAACCCAGCTGAAACAGGATAGGTCAGAATGTGATCAACCCCAGCGACAACCTCATTAGGCAATCCACTGGATTCACTTCCAAAAAGAAGGCCGCTTCGACCAAAGCCTGCCTGTGATCTTTTTGAGAGTGTAGAAATTGTCTGGGCTGTGCTCAAGACCTGTTTTTCAAGTCCGCGTATCCGCGCTGTCGTGGCCACAAGGTAGGTCAGCCCAGCAAAAGCGCTCTCCAATGTTTCATGCACGCTCACTTCAAGCCCGGATATAAAGGCACCCGCAGACAAGGTCTCAGCGGCTGGATTGGGCCAGCCATCACGCGGGCAAATCAGGCGCAAATCGGTAAATCCGAAATTCAACATAACCCGCGCGGCCGAGCCAATATTCTCCCCGAGCTGGGGCGCATGAAGGAGGATGCTGGGCGGATCAAATGGCGGGTTCATATTCGTATTAAATTCCTGTCTGTGCGAAATATCTTCATCAAAGCCTTGTCGTCTCCTATGACATAATTTCGCAAGTCATAGGACAGTCTTTTGACCTTCGCAAAACCTCTGCTATAGCGGGCAGCGTGATTTAACTTCAAGGAAAAAAGACATGGCAAAAATTAAGGTCGAAAATCCAATCGTGGAAATGGACGGGGATGAAATGACCCGTATCATCTGGCAGATGATCAAGGATACACTGATACACCCCTATTTGGATATTGATCTGAAATATTATGATCTCGGCATTGAGGCGCGCGATGCCTCTGATGATCAGATCACCGTCGACAGCGCTCTGGCGACCAAAAAATATGGCGTGGCGGTCAAATGCGCGACAATTACCCCGGACGAGCAGCGCGTTGAAGAGTTTGGCCTGAAACAAATGTGGCGCAGCCCAAATGGAACGATCCGCAATATTCTCGGCGGTGTCGTCTTCCGCGAGCCGATTGTCATCTCCAATGTTCCCCGCCTTGTCCCGGGCTGGACACGGCCTGTCGTTATCGGGCGTCACGCATTTGGCGACCAGTATAAAGCAACAGATTTTCTGGTGCCCGGAAAGGGCAAGCTGACCATGACCTGGCAGGGCGAGGATGGCCAGAAAATCGAGCATGAAGTGTTTGATTTTCCAGAAGCCGGCATCGCCATGGGCATGTATAATCTGGATAAATCCATCCGTGATTTTGCCTATGCTTGCTTTAATTTTGGCCTGCAACGCCAATGGCCTGTCTATATGTCGACCAAGAACACCATCCTGAAAAAATATGATGGCCGCTTCAAGGATATTTTCCAAGAGATTTACGATGCTGAGTTCAAAGACAAGTTTGATGCCTTTGGCGGCACGTATGAGCATCGCCTGATTGACGATATGGTCGCCGCGGCGATGAAATGGTCCGGCGGATATGTCTGGGCCTGCAAAAATTATGACGGTGATGTACAGTCTGATACAGTGGCCCAAGGCTATGGCTCTTTAGGTCTGATGACCTCTGTTTTAATGTCACCAGATGGTAAAACCGTGGAAGCCGAAGCCGCCCATGGCACCGTCACCCGCCATTATCGTAATCACCAAAAGGGTGAGGCCACCTCTACAAACTCCATCGCCTCTATCTATGCTTGGACACGCGGACTTGCCCATCGCGGGCGTATGGACGGCACGCCAGAGGTGACCAAATTTGCAGAGCTCTTGGAAAAGACCGTCGTCAAAACTGTTGAAGCCGGCCAGATGACCAAGGATTTGGCGCTGCTCGTCGGTCCCGAACAGGAATGGCTCACCACAGAGGGCTTTTTGAAAGCCGTCTCTGATAATTTTGAAACCGCCATGGCGGCATCTTAGCGCTGTTTTAGCGACGTTCCGAATAAAAAGGCCAGGGCAAGACCG
The DNA here is from genome assembly GCA_029287305.1 of Hyphomonas sp. GTDB lineage: Bacteria > Pseudomonadota > Alphaproteobacteria > Caulobacterales > Hyphomonadaceae > CALLCD01. The sequence continues at coordinate 2,092 of JARFRJ010000274.1, forward strand.
ACGCCCTGGCCGCCAGCCTATGCTCCGATCAAAAATATGACATATTCTATTAGACACGCGACGAACCATGATTGTGCGGCCTTAAGCCTTATTGGGGCGGCGACCTTCCTAAATGCCTTTGCCGACCAGATTGAAGGCAAGGCTCTGATCAAGCATTGCCAGAGCGAACATTCAGAAGCGACCTATGCTGCATATCTGGCCAAGCCAAGGACAGCCGCCTGGCTGATTGAGGCGGCTGAAACGGGCGCGCCGCTTGGCTATGCGCTGAATTGTGCGCCAGATTTGCCCATTGCAGACAGTTCCGGCGATATTGAGCTGAAACGTATTTACCTATTACCGCAGCTTTATGGCTCTGGCGCGGCAGATACGCTTGTTGAGGCCTCCATCGCGCATTCTAGGGCACAAGAAGCCAAACGGCTCTTGCTGGGCACGTATGAAGGCAATGCCCGCGCCAAAGCCTTCTATGAAAAACATGGTTTCATCTCTATCGGCACACGCCAGTTTAATATAGGCGGCGTGCTGCATGATGATATTGTTATGGCAAAATCACTTTGATCAAAATCACTTTGATGATGAACGCTCGTATCTGCTAAATCCCCCTCAGCCTTTAAAAGCAGGGGAGAGGAAATCCGCCATTTTCGTGCGGTCATGGCTATCTCTCAACCAACCGATGAGCGCAATGCTGATCCAGCTAGCGTGAAATATAAAACCAAGGAGCAGCGAAAACCAGCCTGGCAAAGGGCCAATATGGGCCCGAAAAACATATTCGCTCCAACTTGT
>JARFRJ010000386.1 GCA_029287305.1 Hyphomonas sp.
TTGCCGACGGCGTTCCAATTTTGACACTGGAAGATGTGCAAACCGCGCTCGATACCCTTCCCGGGCCGCTATGGGTGGTTAAATCACAAATTCATGCGGGCGGGCGCGGCAAAGGAAAATTCATCGAAGCCGAGGCGGGTGAAAAAGGCGGTGTACGTCTGGCATTCTCCAAAGAAGAGGTTTCAGCCCACACCCAAGCCATGCTCGGCCATCACCTTGTGACCGCGCAGACCGGACCAGAGGGCAAGCAGGTTAACCGTATTTATATTGAAGATGGCGCAGATATTGAGACAGAGCTGTATTTTTCAATGCTTGTCGACCGTCAAACGGGCAATATCGCTATTGTCGCCTCAACAGAGGGCGGGATGGATATTGAGCAGGTCGCCCATGATACGCCGGACCTTATCCACAATATTCAAATTGATCCCATTGACGGCCTGACTGAGGCCAAAGCGGACGCGATCAATTCAGCTTTGAAGCTAACCGGGCAAGCGGCCATAGATGGGCTTTCGCTTTTCCCCGCGCTCTATCAGGCCTTTACAGAAAAAGACATGTCCCTTTTGGAAATCAACCCGCTAATTGTCATGGACACTGGCCGGTTACGGGTCTTGGATGCCAAAATGTCTTTTGATGGCAATGCGCTGTTCCGTCATCCTGATATTATGGAGCTGCGCGATACCACCGAAGAGGATGAAAAAGAGATTGAAGCCTCAAAATATGACCTAGCCTATGTCGCTCTGGACGGAAATATTGGCTGTATGGTCAACGGGGCCGGGCTCGCCATGAGCACAATGGACATTATCAAACTATATGGCAAAGAGCCGGCCAACTTTCTGGATGTCGGCGGCGGCGCGAGCGCCGAAAAAGTGACGGCTGCTTTCAAAATTATCACCGCTGACCCGAATGTTGAAGGCATATTGGTGAATATTTTCGGGGGTATAATGAAATGTGATGTGATCGCTGAAGGTGTCGTCACTGCCGTGAAGGAGGTGGGGTTGAAAGTCCCGCTTGTTGTCCGTCTGGAAGGCACAAATGTGGAAAAAGGCAAAGAAATCATTGATCAAAGCGGGTTGAATGTCATCTCTGCCGATGATCTGGACGATGCGGCACAAAAAATTGTCGCCGCTGTGGAGGCTTAAGAGATGTCAATATTAGTCGATCAGAATACAAAAGTCATCGTACAAGGTCTCACAGGTAAAACCGGGTCCTTTCATACCAATCAGGCGCTGGATTATTACGGCACGAAAATGGTCGCGGGCACACATCCCAAAAAAGCCGGAAGCCATTGGACATCTGATAAAGGTGTTGACCTGCCCATCTATGCCAATGCGGCTGAGGCCAAAGCGGAAACCGGGGCCAATGCCTCTGTGATCTATGTTCCGCCTGCTGGGGCCGCTGCTGCCATTGAAGAAGCCATAGATGCAGAGATTGACCTGATTATATGCATCACCGAAGGTGTGCCTGTGCTCGACATGGTGCGGGTCAAGAATAGGCTGAAATCCTCCAAATCTCGGCTGATTGGCCCAAATTGCCCGGGCGTTCTGACCCCTGAAGCCTGCAAGATTGGTATTATGCCGGGACGGATATTCCAGAAAGGTTCTGTCGGTGTTGTCTCACGTTCTGGAACGCTTACTTATGAAGCGGTCTTCCAGACCTCGCAGGTCGGCCTCGGCCAGACGACAGCGGTCGGCATTGGCGGTGATCCGGTCAAAGGTACCGAATTTATTGATATATTGGATATGTTTCTTGCCGATGAGGCGACCCAGTCGATCATTATGATTGGTGAAATTGGCGGCTCTGCTGAAGAAGAGGCGGCACAATTCATCAAAGATGAGGCCGCCAAGGGGCGCTCCAAACCGATGGTTGGCTTTATTGCCGGACGGACCGCGCCGCCTGGACGCACAATGGGCCATGCCGGAGCGATTGTCTCTGGCGGACAAGGCGGCGCAGAGGATAAAATCGCCGCTATGGAAGCGGCAGGTATTACAGTGTCCGCAAGCCCGGCGCGTTTGGGTGTTACGATGATGGATCTTCTGAAAGGCTGATCTTGAAAATGTTTAGAAACTTTGAGCAGGCCGTTTAAATCAAGCGGTCTGTTTAAGGTCATATAAGTCGAGTTTAGAGCCTATTGAAATATAGATATCCCTGACAGGCTAGCGGGGTTTTCTATCCTGAAAAAGCACCTATGTTCGCCTCTTATTATAAAGTATGTATAGTCCCTGAAAATCAGACTCAGAAAAGGGATTGTCATGCGACCATCCCATAAGAAAAATAGGCAAAACCATGGCAGATGATGGTATGAAATCAGGCGATATCCGCAGCGAACAGAATGAAGCCTTTCTAGGCACCGGTTTTCTGTATGGCGCTAATGCGGTCTATCTGGAGAAAATGCAGGCCTTATACGCTGATAATCCTGATCAAGTGCCCGCAACTTGGCGTGCTTTCTTTGACTCCATCGCAGATGAGGCGGCAAGCGCCAAGCAAAATGCCGATGGCGCCAGTTGGAAACGTGCCGACTGGCCAAAGCCGCTAGCCAATGAAGAGACAGCCGCATTTGATGGCGATTGGCCGATCAATGACGCCGCCTTGGCGCAAAAGATAAAACAAAGCCCACAAATCGCCACCTCTGCCGATATGACCGAGGAGGTCAAACGCTCAATTCGCGCCATTATGATGATCCGCGCTTATCGGATTCGCGGGCATTTGGCAGCCAAACTTGATCCGCTTGGTCTGGAGACGCGCGGGACCCAGCCGGAACTTGATCCGGCAAGCTATGGCTTTGCCTCCGATGATATTGACACGCCGATCTATATTGATGGGTATCTCGGTCTGGAAACGGCCTCCTTGCGTGATATTTTAAGTCTTTTGAAACGGACCTATTGTGCCACGATCGGCATTGAATTTATGCATATTTCTAACCCGGAAGAAAAAGCCTGGTTGCAAGAGCGCATTGAAGGCCCGGACAAGGGCGTTGCGTTTACCCCGGAAGGCAAGCGGGCGATCCTCTCCAAACTGATTGAAGCTGAAAGTTTTGAACGCTTCTTGCACAAGCGCTATCCCGGCACGAAACGATTTGGTCTTGATGGCGGCGAAGCGGCAGTCCCGGCGCTTGAGCAGATTATCAAGCGCGGCGGCGCGCTGGGCGTGAAGGAGATTGTCATCGGCATGTCGCATCGCGGGCGGCTGAATATGCTCGGCGCTGTGATGGGAAAATCCTATGAGAAAATCTTCCATGAATTCCAAGGCGGCTCAACTCAAGGGGCCTCCGAATTTGGTTCCGGCGATGTAAAATATCATCTTGGGGCTTCTTCAGATCGCACATTTGACGGAAACGCTGTACATTTGTCGATGAATGCCAATCCGTCTCATTTGGAAGCGGTTGATCCGGTTGTGCTTGGTAAATCACGTTCAAAACAGGCTATGCTGAAGCGTGAGGATCAGACCGGGAGACGGGCACAAATTATGCCGCTTCTCTTACATGGCGATGCTGCCTTTGCTGGCCAGGGCGTTGTCTCTGAATGCTTTGCCTTGTCTGGTCTTGCCGGATATCGCACAGGCGGCACTATTCACTTTATTATCAATAATCAGATCGGCTTTACGACAAGTCCGATGTATTCACGCTCCTCGCCTTACCCGTCAGATGTCGCGCTCATGGTTCAGGCACCGATTTTCCATGTCAATGGCGATGATCCCGAAGCGGTCACCTATGTGGCCAAAATTTCCACCGAATATCGGCAGAAATTCGGTAAGGATGTTGTGATTGATATGTTCTGCTATCGGCGGTTTGGTCATAATGAAGGCGATGAGCCGATGTTTACCCAGCCGGAAATGTATAAGACGATCAAATCGCACCCCTCCACGCGTGAGATTTATGCCGAACGTCTGATCAAGGAAGGCCTGATGACAGCCGACGAGGTTGGCGCGGAAGTAAAGGCTTTTGACGATCATCTGGATAAGGCTTTTGAAGATGGCAAATCGATAAAAATTACTGAGGCCGATTGGCTGGATGGCGAATGGAAAGGGTTTAAGCTTCCCGAAGATGATGATCGGCGCGGCAAAACCGGTGTTTCCCTTAAACGGCTGAAAGCGCTGGGCGAAACGATCACGAGCCTGCCCAATGGCCTGAAGCCTCACAAAACCCTGCAACGGATCATCGATGCACGCGCCAAGTCTATTTCCTCTGGCGAGGGTGTAGACTGGGCTACCGCTGAACATCTGGCTTTTGCCACACTTCTGGATGAAGGCTATCCGGTACGCCTATCCGGCCAGGATTCCGGGCGCGGAACCTTCTCGCAGCGACATTCACATATTGTCGATCAGGATACGGCGGTGCGCTATACACCGTTAAATCACTTAAGCGAGACCCAGGCGCCCTATGAAGTGATTGATTCGCTTCTGTCTGAAGAGGCCGTGCTCGGCTATGAATATGGATATTCCCTAGCAGACCCCAATACGCTGACCCTCTGGGAGGCGCAATTTGGTGATTTTGCCAATGGCGCACAGGTTTTCTTCGACCAGTTCATTTCCTCCGCCGAACGCAAATGGCTGCGCATGAGCGGGCTGGTTATGCTATTGCCCCATGGATATGAAGGTCAGGGACCAGAACACTCTTCGGCACGTCTGGAGCGCTTCCTGCAAATGTGCGCCGAAGATAATATGCAAGTGTGTAATCTGACGACCCCGGCCAATTACTTCCATGCCCTGCGCCGCCAAATTCACCGCGAATTTCGCAAACCCCTTATTGTGATGACGCCCAAATCCCTATTACGGGCCAAACGCGCCGGCTCTGCCTTAAATGATATGAATACACAGTCTTCCTTCCACAGAGTGCTGTGGGATGATGCAGAGACGCCAGGCCGTCAAGGTGAGGTCAAACTTGCCCCAGACAAGGAGATACGCCGCGTCGTCCTATGCTCTGGAAAAGTGTATTATGATCTGTTTGAAGAGCGTGAGACGCTTGGCCTGAATGATATTTACATTCTGCGTCTGGAACAGTTTTATCCCGTCCCGCGTAAATCCCTTATTCATGAGCTGAAACGCTTTAAACAAGCTGAAATGGTCTGGTGTCAGGAAGAACCGCGAAATATGGGCGGCTGGACATTTATCCGGGATGAAATTGAATGGGCCGCCGGTCAGGCAGGGGTTAAAAATCCGCGTCCCAATTATGCGGGCCGCGCCGCGTCTGCGGCGACAGCAACTGGGCTATTCAGTAAGCATAATGCTGAAAAAAACGCTTTCCTGAGCATCGCCTTTGGCAAAAAGCCGGTGAAAGATATATTCGGCCATGTCCGCGAATAGGATATCTGTGACCATATCCTGCTCAAGGATACCTCAATCAGATCAAACGATAAGCCGCTAAAAGCGCATTTCGCGCGCCAAGCGATCAGTTCGGGCTTTCAAGACGCGCCTGACAGGGATATACACAGACTGGAAATGAAATAGGATGGATAAAACATATCCAATGGCGATTTTAGGAGACCGCACCCATGGCTGACACACAAGATATGCCAAACACTAACGTCATTGTGCCTGATATGGGCGAAAGCGTGGCAGAAGGCACATTAGGGGATATTTTAAAAAAGGCAGGCGAGACGGTCGAGAAAGATGATGTTCTGGTTGAGATCGAAACGGATAAGGTAGCTCTAGAGGTCGGCGCGCCTGCCTCTGGTGTCATCTCAGAATGGCGGGTCAGCGAGGGGGACAGCGTGACACCAGGCATGGTCATTGCGATTATTGCCGATCAGCAAGGCATTGCGCCAGCTGCCTCTGCCAGCGCCGCTGCCCCGGCCAGTTCTGAAGCCGCCCCGGCTGAGGCGGCTTCTGCTGAGGCAAAACCGGAGGGAAGCCCCGGCGAGGACAGGCCTGTTTCTCCGTCTGTACGCCGTATCACAACAGAAAATGACATTAACCCGCAATCTATTCCCGGAACGGGAAAAGAGGGTCGGGTGACCAAAGCCGATGCGCTCAATTTCATTGGAAAAGCCTCAGAAGCGAGCAAACAGGTCAGCGTGCCAGCAGCCCCCGCCTCTGCGCGTGAAACGGGTCCGCGCGAGGAAAGAGTGCGCATGACACGGCTGCGCCAAACGATCGCCCGCCGCTTGAAGCAAGCTCAAGACACCGCCGCCATGCTCACCACATTTAATGATGTGGATATGGGCGCCATTATGGATTTGCGTAAAAAATATAAAGAAACCTTCCTAGACAAGCATAGTGTGAAACTC
>JARFRJ010000387.1 GCA_029287305.1 Hyphomonas sp.
TGTGTATAAGAGACAGGCCCATGGCAGCGCACAATATCGCAAGACAATGGCTGTGCGGGCGATATGGGTGGCGGCTTTGATTATTTACGGGTTTGCCTTTGGCGGTGCCTGGCTTTTGGACAGTATGCATATTTCCATTGATGCGTTTCGGGCAGGCGGCGGCATTTTACTGTTTCTGATCGCGCTTGATATGGTGTTTGAAAAGCGCACAGAGCGCCGCGAAAACCGGGCTGAAGAAGTGCTCAGTGCTGAAAGCGGCCCGGAAGACGATATTTCTGTTTTCCCCGTCGGTATTCCGATGATTGCCGGGCCCGGCACGATTGCCACAGCCATGTTGTATATGTCCAATGCGTCTACCTGGACAGAGCGTGGGGTAATTTTAGGGGCGATTGGCGCCAATCTGGTGATCTGTCTGATTATATTTTTGATTGCGGGCCCGCTCGTGCGCCTTTTGGGGCAAAGCTTTGTTGGTGCCTTGACCCGCATATTGGGGGTGATTCTGACCGCGCTTGCTATCCAATTGGTGATTGATGGGATCAAGGGCGCTTTTGGTCTGGCTTGACCCTAACAGGCCTATAGGCTCGCCCGGCATGCCCGTTCTGCTGAATTGAGTTTAAGCCTTGATTCTTAATGGGTTTTCGCAGATATACAAAATATTAATGAGATAAGGGGTAATCTTTCTCGCGGGTTGATTGTCTAATGCCTCAAGACCTCATATAAGGCACTCGTTTTCGTCGAGTGTGTCAAAATAGGAGTGATGTTAATGGAGCAGACCTATACGGACTTAAATCCGGTTCTCAACGCAGATGAACCCTTTATGGGCCCCAGGCAACTGGCTTATTTCAAAGTCAAACTTGAGGCTTGGAAAGCCGAAATTCTAGCCAGTTCAAAGTCGACAATTGTGAACTTGCAGACGCATACATCGCTTCTGCCGGATGCGGTGGATCGGGCCTCTGCTGAAAGTGACAAAGTGCTGGAATTGCGTACACGCGATCGTCAGCGCAAGCTTATCTCCAAAATAGAGGCGGCTTTACGCCGTATTGAGGATGGAACCTATGGCTATTGTGAGGATACAGGCGAACCGATTGCTTTAAAGCGTCTCGAAGCCCGCCCGACCGCCACCCTCAGCCTAGAAGCGCAGGAGCGTCATGAGCGCCGCGAACGGATCGTGCAGTACGATTAGGTCGACGTCTAGGTTTCTCTTTCGATCTTATGCGTCGGTCCGTTCTGGACGGATATAGGCTTTAGCCCTATTACTGTGATCAGATCCAGCGAGCATCGCAATGGCGCAAGACAAAACCAGAATAAGCCGTATATCTGATCCAGCTATCGCTGAAGAGGCAGGTGGCACGGCTGAAGTTTGGCCCCGTTTTCAAGCGCCTTTGCTGACGCAGTCGGAGATTGAAGCGCTTTTGCGCCCGCCAGTCGCTGCAAACCCTCAAACAGATCATCAGGCGTCCGCGTCTGCCCTTCAGACCGCTCAGGCAGGAGACCCGTCACAGTCACATGCTGGGAATACAGCGAGCCTTGTTCAGGCCCATATATTAGCCCGCCACCTCCAGAATATTCTCAGCAAAGCAACGCATCAAACGGTTTCGGTGACCTTTTCTGACAGCTCTTATGCACCGGTTTCAGACTTGGTCCGACGCTTCCAAACCATGCCGGTATTGCTGCTTTTTCACAGCCCCAAGGGCAGCCCATATGCCGCCCTTAGTCTGGAAGCAGATTTGATGGCCCGCCTGATAGAAGCCCATATTGGCGGCGTGGCGGTGTTTCAGACGGCGTCTCAAACACACCTCTTCAAGCCTCATGATCTGCCCATCCTGAAAACCATTGGACACTATTTGGCAAGCCGGCTGGGCCCCAATATATCCCTCGACCA
>JARFRJ010000398.1 GCA_029287305.1 Hyphomonas sp.
CTTGTCGACAATGCCAAATTCTACCGCTTCTTCAGCATTCATGAAGGTGTCACGGTCTAGCTTTTTCTCAATGGTCTCAAAATCCTGTCCGGTGTGTTTGACATAGATTTGATTCAGTCTGCGCTTTAAATCAATAATTTCTTCCGCATGGCGCTCAATATCTGTCGCCACACCGCTATAGCCACCAGAGGGCTGGTGCACCATGATGCGCGAATTGGGCAAGGCTGTGCGCATGCCTTTTTCTCCCGCGCACAACAGAAGAGAGCCCATGCTGGCGGCCTGTCCAATACAAACAGTCGCCACCGGACAGCGCAAATATTGCATCGTGTCATAAATCGCCAGACCTGAAGAGACATACCCGCCAGGAGAATTAATATACATGGAAATTTCTTTTTTTGAATTCTCTGATTCTAGATATAGAAGCTGGGCTGTGATCAGTGAGGCTAGGCCATCATCTACCCCGCCTGTTACAAAAATGATACGCTCTTTCAAAAGCCGTGAAAAAATATCAAAAGCACGCTCACCACGGCTGGTTTGTTCCACCACCATCGGGACAAGATTTAAAGCGGTTTTCTGGGAATATGTCATAGGGGGTCATCATCCAATATTATTTAAGGTTCACATATGGCGAACCCTGTCTGATTTGTCTAGGTCTTCAAAAAACGCCTTGCTTTTGTCGGCGAGATTGTGAATTTAGAGAAACCTTGGACACGCTTCCCCAATCGCAAAGATCTGATGACTTATGACTGAATTTGCGCCTGTTTTTATTGTCGGGACAGGTCGATGCGGATCGACCCTGATGTCCAATCTGATCAATCAGCACCGGGATATATTGAGCCTGTCTGAGGTGTTTGTCTCCTTTGCCAATGCCGGATTTGTCCATAAGCAGCTTGATGGCGAAAAATTCTGGCGACTTCTGACCGACGCGTCTCCGGTTTTGCGCAAAACCATTAATCCAGACAATAGTCCGGTTGAGTTCACCTATGAATTTACCCCAGACAGTCCCTGGACCATGCAAACACTGCCAGCCTGCCTTTATATGACACTGCCGCATTTCAGTGATGATCCGGATGGCCTCTATCGGGAAATGGAGCCCCTTATCAAGGCCAGAGCGCGCGCCGCGCTTGGGGATCACTATCGGTTCTGGTTTGACTGGCTGACGGCCAGAGAAGGAAAAAAACTGTGGATAGAACGCTCCGGCAATTCCCTGACCATGGTCAAGCCTCTCTTGCGGACCTTTCCTAATGCGAAATTTGTCCATATCCACCGTGATGGGCGCGAAACGGCGCTCTCCATGGCGAATTTTCTGCCCTTACGCTTCTTCATGAAGATATGGGCGCGTCTGCGCTGGCTGGGCGTGGATTTGCTGAAACCCCCTTTTCGTTACTCAGACAGTCGCTTGATCCATTTTTTCTCACAATTGACCGCTGAGCAGATACCCGTGGAGCGCCTGATCGCCAGCCCGCCGGATGTAGCCGAAGCTGGCCGCTTCTGGTCGGCTATGATCGCTCAAGGGTTAAAAGACCTAGAGGCCGTTCAGCGTGATCATTTGCATATTATAAATTACAGAGACCTTGTGATAAAACCAAGAGAAACGCTTGAAAAATTTATTGAATTTTCTGCGCCGGGGTTAGATCATCAGCCTTGGCTGGATCGCGTCTCATCCATCCCAAAAGACAGTCCCCCCAAATGGCTTACCTTGTCCAAGGCCGATCAAGTTCGGTTGGAAACGGCCTGCAAGCCGGGGATGCAGCTCCTAGGGTATGTATAAGCTTTTGGAAGACAGCCATAAAATGAGGGCCGCGCTGTAATATGTCAAAACACGTAAAAGCCCATAGACAAGCGGCCTGATATTATGTTCAGAAAAACACACCCGCGCATTAGCGCATATCTCATCATGCAGTCGAGCTCATCTGCGCTTTAAGGATATTTTTCATGCCTGATTTGTCTTTCTATCATCTGACATGCCTTGGCCTGTTTATCGCCGGCATACTCGTCTTTATCAGCCTGTTTTTTGTTAAGGCACCTTATGGCCGCTATGAACGCACACATTGGGGGCCTGAGATTGATGAGCGCTTGGTCTGGATGGCGATGGAAGCGGTCTCTCCCCTCGCCTTTTTGATCTTTTTCTGGACCAGTGACACGCAAAATCTGACCGGGCTTATTCTGATGACACTATTTTGTGGTCATTATACCTATCGTGCTTTCATATATCCGTTCCGCATTCGGGGCGTAGGCAAGAAACCTGTGATTACCGGCCTAATGGCTATTTTATTCAACAGTTTCAATGGGTCTGTAAATGGTTGGGCGGCGGCCAATGCGGAGCATTTAACGACAAACTGGCTTTCCAGCCCAGCTTTTTATATTGGCCTTGCAATTTTTCTCTTTGGATTATGGCTCAATCTCAATTCTGATCATATTCTGCGCACACTGCGCGGGCCTGGTGAGACAGGGTATAAAATCCCCCAAGGCGGCGGATTTCGCTTTGTGACCAGCCCAAATTATCTTGGCGAAATTATCGAATGGACGGGGTTTGCCATCGCTGCCTCTACTTTTGGAGCCTTGAGTTTTGCTGTTTTCACCGCCGCCAATCTCGCCCCACGCGCCTTTAGCCACCATAAATGGTATAAAAGTAAATTCAATAATTATCCGAAATCTCGTAAAGCTCTTATACCTTATGTGATGTGACCCCGGGATGTGTTTTATCACATATTTGAAATGTCTAAAAAGATGCAGACTAATGGGTTTTAAAGATAGTTACGAATCGTAATGCGAGACTTTTTGCTGCGCCGCAATAAAATTTGAGACATAAAAGAGACACTTGGCAAATAAACATGCCGATAAAGCAAAAATAGTCACAGGAATTTACTTTAAAAAAGTGAGTTAGTACCCTGTATTATAGTAATATAATATTACGTCAAATTTTATTCAAAATATCTTCAAAATCTACGCAACAAACTGTCCTAAAAGTTTCACATACTGCATGTAGAAGGGCGGCAAAATAAGAACATTGCGAAAGCTTAATATAGATTTTCCGTAATTTTTACCCTCCCCTCCATAACTCAATTTCTCTATCCACAACCCAAAGGACTGACTTGATGACATTCAGAACTCATCTTTCTGCGGCAACGGCTTTAGCTGCGGCGTTGGCTATGACCCCGCCTGCGTTTGCCCAGCAAACCACCTCTGACATTCGCGGACAGGTCGTTGATGAAGTAGGCAATCCGCTTGCCAATGCTTCCGTGACGATTATTGACAGCCGGACAAATCAGGCGCGCACCGCAACAACCAATGAAAATGGCCTGTTTTCGGCACGCAACTTGACCGTTGGCGGTCCGTACACGGTCTCTGTCAGCGCGCAAGACCGGCAAACACAAGCGACAGAGAACATCACGCTGTCTGTGAGTGGTGATATCAATCTCAGCTTCCAATTGGCCGCTGCCTCAGCCGATGCGCGCACATTGGAGACAGTCGTCGTCACCGGGACACGCAGCTCACAATTACAGCCGCTCGCCATTGGGCCCGGAACTAGCTTCGGTCTCGATCAATTGACCACCCTGCCCTCCATCAATCGTGATCTGCGTGACACGATCAGTCTTGATCCACGTGTTGTGATTGATGAAACCAATGATGACAATATTTCCTGTCTCGGCGGCAATAATCGCGGCAATGCTTTCACCGTGGATGGTGTGCGCCAGAATGACAGTTTTGGTTTGAACGCCTCCGGTTTCCCAAGCCGGAATGCCTCGCCAATCCCGTTTGACTCAATCCAGGAAGTTTCGGTTGAATTTGCGCCTTTCGATGTTGAATACGGCCAATTTACCGGCTGTGCGATCAATGTGGTGACCCTTTCCGGGACGAATGAATATCAAGGCTCCGGCTTTTTTGTCTATTCCAGTGACAGTTTTGTCGGCGACAGCCTAGATGGACGTGATCTGGGACCACAGGATTTTGACAACCTCAATTGGGGCGCGCAACTTTCCGGCCCGATCATCAAAGACAAGCTATTTTTCGCCATTACATATGAAGAATTTCAGGATACAAATTTTGTTAATGGCGGCCCGGATGAGCTTGGTTTCCTCAATGATATCGATTCCAGCCTTGCAGATGTTGAAGCGGTACAAAATATTGTTGAAAGCGCCTATGGCTTGCCAACGGGCGGTATTCCAACCACCGTGAATGAAGACAATCGCCGTATTCTGGCTCGTCTGGACTGGATCATCAATAATGATCACCGGGCAGAATTTACCTATTCCTATCTCGACGAAGCCTTTGTCGAGCCTGACCTTGGCGGATTTCAGGATGTGGATTTCAGTTTTCTGAATTCCTTTGAAATCTCCGGAACACGCGCTGACAGTTATTCCCTTCGTCTCTTCTCAAATTGGACGAATAATTTCTCTACAGAAGTCAGAGTGTCCCGCAATGACATCACCGACCGGCAAAATCCGGTCGGCGGCGGGGAAGCTCAGGATGCGAGCCCTATTCCACGCTTGGTCGTGAATACAGGCGGCGATGATGGCATATTAGCCGCAGGGCCTGGAACATTCCGTTCAGCCAATGATTTGCAGCAAACCATTGATCAATTTAAGATCAAAGGGGAATATCTGGTCGGGGATCACACCTTTACCGCTGGATATGAACTGGATCGCCTAGATGTATTTAACCTGTTTGTGGTAGAAGCAACGGGCGCAATTCAATTTGACAGTATCGCGGATTTTGCCGCCGGTCAGGCCAGTACGATCACAGGCAATGGGTCATTCTCAGGCGACATCAATGATGCCGGCGCTGAATTCAGCCGTAATATTCATTCGCTCTATGTTCAGGATGAGTGGCAGGTGACAACTGATTTCACCCTGCTTTTGGGTCTTAGATATGATTTCTATCAATCTGGGGACACACCGCCTTTGAGCCAGGCTTTTGCCGATCGCTATGGGTTTGACAATACGACAGGTTTTGACGGGCTCAGCGCTCTGATGCCGCGCATTGGCTTTACCTATGAAGTTCCGCAAAATGCCTTTATGGGCTCCACTACAATTCAGGGCGGGGTCGGTATCTTTGCTGGCGCAGACCCATCCGTCTTCTTCTCCAATGCTTTCAGTAATTTTGGTGGCGGTATTGGATTTGGGGGGAGTTTCGCGGGAGATTGCACCTCTGATGCCCTCACTGTCACACCCGGAAGTCTAACAATTCCACAATGCATAATCGATCAACAGCAGTCACAAGCCGCCTTGGGCCAAGGACGGACAGATGCGATTGATCCAAATCTGGAACTGACAACCGCTGCACGCTATAATATTGGGGTGTCCCATATTACAGACTTCAACGGCGCCGCGGGCGGCTTTTTTGATGACTGGTCTGTCGGGGTTGATTATATCCATACAGAAGTTGAGAACGCGCTCGACTTTGTCGATATCACGCTCACACCAATCGGTGTGGTTACGGATGGACGTCCTATATTCAATGCCATAGACCCCTTGCTGGAGGGATGTGATGCGGTCTTTTTATCTGCCCGTGCCGGGTTCAGTGGCCCTGCCGGACAACTTGCTGAAGGCGGCACCTGTGGTGCAGGTACTGATGACCAAGATATCCTCCTAACCAATGTCGCAGGCCCTGGCGGCAATTCTGATGTTGTCTCTATACAGCTTTCCAAACGCTGGGATTATAGTAATGGTCTTGGCGATGGGGCGTTCTCTCTGAATGCGGGTTATGCCTTTACCGATGTGACAGATGTCAATCCTTTGACAAGTTCGACAGCAAATTCAAACTTTGAGCAAGTCGCAACGGCGAATATCAATAATTCACGGGTCGCCCCCGCCAATAGTTTCAGCAAAAATACGCTGGTCATGGCTGCGCGTTGGGAGCAGGAATTTATCACCGATCTGACATCTGCGATTAGTGTGCGGTATCGCGGACGATCCGGTAATAATTTCAGCTATGTCTTTGACAGTGGGGGCAATGATTTCGGCGACTCAGACAATGAAGACCGTAATTTGCTGTATATCCCCACCCTTGGGGACCCGACTGTTGAGTTTGCGAGCGCTGCCGATGAAGCGGGTTTTAATGCTTTCATTGCGCAGGCAGGCTTAGAAAATCTGCGTGGGTCGATGATTGGCCGTAACACACAAAGTGATCCTTTCTTCCATGATCTGGATATTCGCTTTGAGCAGGAAATTCCGACCTTCTTAAACGATTATCTCCCTGAAGCACGCGGCCTTGTTTATGTGGAC
>JARFRJ010000456.1 GCA_029287305.1 Hyphomonas sp.
TGTGTATAAGAGACAGGCTTATCCCTTTAGCGCTTTTGGTTTTACCGGCTGTGATTGGCGGATCGGCGCTATCAACCGCTGGTGGGGTGAAGCTGGCCCGTATTCTGATTCTTATCCGCCGCGCGGGTCAGGAATTTGCGCGCCTTGGCTTTCGTAATTCCGTTGTGCCTTTAAACTTTCGTGACCGCGCCCAGGGACCGGATGTGGTGTTGAGCGTCTGGGTGTATCTTGTGGCCTATGTCAGTATGGCGGCACTGATGTTTCTGGTTTTAAGTTTTTTCGGCGAATCATTTGATGTCGCGTTTAGTTCAGCGATTGGGGCCCTGACCAATTCTGGTTGGTTGATTTTGGCTCCGGCTGAGACATCTACAACCTATCATATCAGTATGGGGTTTGTTATGATATTGGGCAGGTTGGAAATTTTAGCCTTGTTTCCAGCCTTTAGTAGCAATTTTTGGCGTCGATAGAAGCGCTTGTCGATTTGTATGCAAATACAGGAAAAATAACTTGCACTTGGGTTTCAAACCCGATCTAGCTCATAAAAAAAGAATAGAAAATAATATGGATAAGAAACAAAACTTGCAGGATGTTTTTTTGAATGCGGTCCGCAAATCGAAAACACCCTTAACCATCTACACAATTAATGGCGTTAAATTACAGGGCGTTATTTCCTGGTTTGATAATTTTTGTGTGCTTTTGAAGGGCGAGGGCCGCGCCCCGCAACTGGTTTATAAGCATGCGATTTCCACAATCGCGCCAAACGCCAATGTCTCCCTATTTGCCGAATTAGAAGCTGAAAATCAGTAAAGCATGTATCGCTCTTGAAAGATTTAATCGATCGTGAGGCCCGGCCCGTTAAAGCCGGGGTGATCATTCCCTGGTTCAAACTAAACGGCTTGCCGAGCGCTATGCGTCTGGAAGAGACAGCCGGGCTGGTTGAGGCTCTTGGCTGTGATCTGTCTTTTTTGGAAGCGGAATATATTCGCGAAATTTCACCGGCCAATCTTCTCTCTGCGGGTATATTGGAAAAAACCGGAACAGCCTTAAAGGCGCATGAGGCGGATTTACTGATTGTGGATGCCTTGCTGACACCAACTCAGCAGCGCAATCTTGAACGGGCCCTGAAAGTCAAAGTGATGGACCGCACGGGTCTGATCTTAGAGATTTTTGGATTACGGGCCCAGACACGCGCCGGGCAATTGCAAGTGGAACTGGCCCGGCAGGTTTATGAGCGTACGCGCCTTGTCCGCACTTGGACGCATTTGGAGCGTCAAAGAGGCGGGCGGGGGTTTTTATCTGGCCCGGGCGAGAGCCAGCTTGAAGCCGATAAACGTATGCTGGATCGTAAAATCAAGCGTTTACGGCGCGATTTGGAGGAGGTGAAGAAAACCCGCCATCTCCAGCGTCAAAAGCGCCTGCGCTCGGGCACACCGATCATCGCTCTGATTGGCTATACCAATGTCGGTAAATCCACCCTGTTCAACCGGTTAAGCGGGGCCAGTGTTCTGGCCAAGGATATGCCCTTTGCAACCTTGGACCCGACCATACGTAAATTGAAACTGCCCGGCATTGGCGATGTGGCCTTGATTGATACGGTCGGCTTTATCAGTGACTTGCCAACCCATCTGGTGGAGGCCTTTCATGCCACTTTGGAGGAGGTCATGCAGGCTGATCTACTGATCCATGTGCGCGACCGGTCCAATCCAGAAGATGCCCAGCAAAAAGAAGATGTCCTGAAAGTCCTAGACCTCTTGCAATCCCTGACTGGCGAGCCTTTACCGCCAATCCTTGAAGCTTGGAATAAAATTGACCAGCTTGCGCGGGATGAATTTTCAAGCCTATCTTGGCAAGATGGTGTCTACGCAGACCCCAAAGCCGTGGCAATCTCGGCTGTTACGGGCGAGGGCCTTGAGGCGCTGATCGCAGCCATTATTGAAATCTTGCAGGAAACATCTATCCTGATCGATATTGATCTGGCCCCAAGCGAGGGGGCGGTGCGGTCCTGGCTATATACGCATGGTCAAATTATCTTAGAAGAAAGTGATGCCAAGACAGGGTATTGGCATATGCAAATGCAGTTCAACCGCATAATGCTGGGCCAATTTCAGGCCGAATTTCCAGATATTGCCTCAAGGCTTCATCCGCCTAGCGCTTAGCGCTTAGCGCATATTTAATCTGGTCTCACTTGTCTAGACTCTCGGCTTAATCGGGTTTTTCTCCCTTTTTGACCCTCTGCCAGAGGGCTTCCTGAGCTTGCAAAGTGAGTGTGCTGAAATCCTGCGCGTTCCGTTTTGCGAGCGCTTCCATGCCCTCAAACCGCCGGGTAAATTTGGCATTGGCTTTGCGTAATGCTGTTTCCGGGTCGACATTTAATCGACGGGCAATATTGGCCGCTACAAAAAGCAAGTCCCCGACCTCTTCTTCAATTTTGGCCGGGTCATTGAGCGTTAAAGCGCCGCGAATCTCATCGGCCTCTTCGTCCAGCTTGGCAAAAATATCTTCTGGATTTGTCCAGTCAAACCCGACACGCGCGGCCCGTTTTTGCAGTTTTTCTGCCCGGGTCAGGGCAGGTAAACTGGTTGCAACACCAGCCAGAGCGCTGACAGGCATGTCCGCATCCGTGCGCTTTTTGGCCCGTTCTGCGGCTTTGTCTGCTTCCCAGACGCGCTTTTGCTCAGCCGCATCATGGCGCGCCGCACCGCCAAAGACATGCGGATGACGGCGGATCATTTTATCGGTAATGGCTTTGGCAACCTCGTGAAAGTCAAAATGGCCAAGCTCGCGCGCCATCTGACTGTGAAAGATGACCTGTAAAAGCAAATCGCCCAATTCTTCTTTTAAATCCTGAATGGAGCCATTTTCGATGGCATCGGCAACCTCATAGGCCTCTTCAATCGTATAGGGCGCAATGGTGGAAAAATCCTGATCTATGTCCCAGGGGCAGCCCGTTTCCGGGTCTCTGAGCCTCGCCATAAGGTCAATCAGGCGCTCAATCTGGGTCTCTCCAAGGGGTAAATTATGAGGGTCTGGCATAGGGGGCTCCGCACGTTTCAGGCATAGGTGACAGGATTCGAAAAGGCCTGCCAAGTCTGTCTGTCTGCCAAGTCTGTCTGTTTGTCTGGCAAGTCTGTCTGTATACCTGTGTTTATCAGTATAAGGCGAGTTGGGCGATGTTGACCAAAAGCGCGCTTGTGACAATGAGGGTTGCCCGGATGCGCAGCGTGTAGAACCAGCCATCGATAAGGCGCGCCTGATAGAGACAATGATCAAGATATAAAAGATAGGCAAAACAAAGAATAAGAAGAGTTTCTGCGTAAAGCGGCGGCAGTATCAAAGCAGACCAGGCCATCAGCGCAGCTATATTGGAATGGATAAATAGATTGATTGGCGCGTCTTTATACAGATAAAGCCCCCAACCAATCCCAGCAATAAAAGCAACAATAATTGCACCATAGAAGCGTATGAGCGCGCCATAGTCCAGCCCAAGAAAATCCGGTATAAACCAAGGCATCAGGCTTAAGCCCAGAAAGGGCAGGGTGCCTGCATAGGTCAGGCCAATGGCGGTGCGTTGTTTCGTCATCTAAGAAGGCTCATAGTATATCTAAAAATCTATATTTACAGGCTCTCTGAATATTGGTCCAGCATCTGATATAGACCTGCCTCTAGTCAGGTGTGCGAGGCGGGTCCCCTCACTCGCCTCATATATCTATATTTTGGATAGATCAGGAAACTTCCGCTTTGTTTTTCTGGCTCTGGCACCGTTTGGAGCAATATTTAACCTCGTCCCAAATGGTCTGCCATTTCTTGCGCCACGTAAAGGGGCGCTGGCAGACGGGGCATATTTTGCTTGGCAAGTTCTGCTTTTTGATCATTAAATACAATCACCTGCGTGCAGAGCTTTGAAGAAACGTGCACTGTCACTGGCAATGGCCTCTTTCTTTTCTTCCGGCATTTTCTCAAGCGTCTTATACATCATGCCCATACGAGCATTGCCCTTTAGTTTTTCTCTGTTGCGACCGAGAAAATCCCAATAGAGATAATTAAAGGGGCATGCGTCTTTGCCATTTTTATGGCTGACCTTATAGCTGCAATTACCGCAATAATTAGACATTTTATTGATATAGGCGCCGCTTGCCGCATAAGGCTTTGAGGCCAGCATTCCACCATCGGCAAACAGGATCATGCCGGTCACATTTGGCAATTCCACCCATTGATAGGCATCGGCATAGACGATGAGATACCATTCATTCACCTCATTAGGTGTAAGCCCGGCAAGTAAGGCAAAATTACCCAGCACCATCAGGCGCTGAATATGATGGGCATAGGCATTCTGCTTGGTTTCCAGAATACATTGGCGCAGGCAATTCATTTTCGTTTGACCTGTCCAGAAGAAGTCCGGCAGGCGGCGCTCAGCAAGGAGATAATTCGTACGCTCATAATCTGGCATTTGCAGCCAATAAATTCCGCGAACAAATTCGCGCCAGCCCAATATTTGGCGAATAAAACCCTCCACAGCATTTAAAGGGGCTTTATCAGCTTCATAGGCGTCGACGGCGCGCTATAGGCATTCGATCGGCTTAAGCAAGCCGCAATTGAGATAAAAGCCGATATGACTGTGATACATCAACGGTTCACCCTCCAACATCGCATCCTCATAGGTGCCGAAATTATCAAGACGTTTTGAAATGAAATGATCAAGCACTATTAGGGCATCTGCGCGCGTGACGGCAAAATGAAAGGGCTACAGAAAGCCAAAATGGTCCTC
>JARFRJ010000483.1 GCA_029287305.1 Hyphomonas sp.
TCCAATAGTGCCATCAGCGCGCCAGCCCCGGCTGGGCGCAGGCTGGTGGCGATAAGTTGATAATTGGAGCGGCCCGCATAGATGGAAAGCCGCCCCTCGGCAATCACTTCAAGGCCCTCTTCTGGACGGAAAGGTAAAGCAGAGACCTGCCCTTTCCACATCACTGTGTTCAAAACCGCTTTATCATCCTTCAAATCGGCATACATATGTCCGGATCGGGCGATGGTGACCCGGCCCAGCTCACCGCGCACCCGCACATGATCAAAACCTGTCTCTATCGCCCGTTTTAATCGGGCGGCAAGCTCGGAAACGCTTTCATCGCTTTGATTGGAGGTCAAAATTTCAGACATTGCGCTTTCAATTTGTATGCTTTCTCATATCTCTTGCCGGAGATGACTTGATCTTGCAAGCAGGCTGCGCCAAATCATCCTCCATGAATATTTTATTGATCGGTTCGGGTGGGCGTGAACATGCCCTAGCCTGGAAAATGAACCAGTCGCCTCTGGTTGATATCGTCCATTCTGTGCCTGGAAATCCGGGCATGGATGAGATCGGGCCCTGTTTTGATATTTCCGCAGACGATATTGACGGGCTGGAAAAACTGACCCTTCAGATTGAGCCGGACCTTGTCGTGATCGGGCCAGAAGCGCCGCTGGCCCTAGGGCTGGCAGACCGTTTACGCGCACGTGGTTTTGATGTGTTCGGACCCAGCGCTGAAGCGGCGCAACTGGAAAGCTCCAAAGCTTTTTCCAAAGCCCGTATGGCCGATTATGGCGTACCGACGGCGCGCTATGGCTGTTTTCAAAGAGCGGATGCCGCAAAAGCCTTTTTAAGCCAATTTGAGCCGCCCTATGTGCTGAAAGCAGATGGACTGGCTGCCGGGAAAGGCGTTGTCATTGCCAAGAACCGCACTGAGGCGGAGAGCGAGATTGACGCGATGCTGTCGGGCAAATTCGGCGCGGCCTCTAAAGAATTGATCATTGAAGAATTTATGCCCGGCGAAGAGGTCAGCCTATTCGTACTGACGGATGGCGAGGGCGCGATTTATCTGCCCGCCGCGCAGGATCATAAACGCGCTTTTGACGGCGATACAGGCCCAAACACGGGCGGCATGGGGGCCTATGCCCCTGCCCCTATTCTGGATGCAATCTGTCTGAATGAGATTAAAACCGCGATTGTGACACCCATGTTGGAGGGTATGGCGCGCGATGGCAGGCCTTATCAGGGTGTCCTTTATGTCGGGCTGATGATGACGCCAGAGGGCGCTAAAGTTGTCGAGTTCAATGCCCGTTTTGGCGATCCGGAATGTCAGGCGCTGATGGCCGGGCTTAGCGGGGATATCGTTCCAGCGCTTCTCATCTGCGCCACGGGTGGACTGAAAGGTCAGGAAGCGGCCTATGAAAGCCTTCTGGAATTGGATCAATTTCACCCCACCGCATGCGTGGTGATGGCCAGTCAAGGGTATCCCGGCGCTTACACCAAGGGCGGGGCCATAAAAGGCATCCAAGCGGCTGAGAGACATAAGGGCGTCAAGGTTTTCCAGGCCGGGTCAGACAAAGATGCCGAGGGCAAACTTATTGCCAATGGCGGACGCGTTCTGGCTGTCACAGCCACCGCAGATAATTTGGACGACGCCTTTGACACAGCCTATTCTGCATTGGAGACTATTGATTTTCCAGACGGGTTTTATCGCCTGGATATTGGCTGGCGTGTCCGCCGTCAGAGCCATAGCGATAGATAATGACAGGCGAGCGCGATCTTAACCGCTTATTGGCCAGCCTCAAGGTTACACGAAGAGACGGGCGATGGCGTTTTATTACAGGTGATAGAGCCGAACAGCCAGAGGCGATTATGGCCTTCCGAGAGGCCGAAGGCTGGACGCATATTATTCCAGCCCCGCAAGCTGACACGCCTGGCTATATCTGGCTGGAAATCTCGGTTCATTCCAGTCTGGACGCGGTTGGTTTTCTAGCTGAACTGGCAGCCCGTCTGGCCGCAGCAAACATTCCCTGTAATGCGGTCGCAGGGTATTATCACGACCATATTTTCGTGCCCGAGGACAAAGCCGACGCGGCCCTTATCGCTCTTACCTAGACATGGGCCCAACCGCATAGCTAGACATGGGCCCAACAGCATACATCAACAAAAACCTGACGCCTTTCAGTACAGAAGTCCTTGCTCCTCTCCTTGTCTCGGTTAAGATATGATTTGATATAAGAATAATATGATAAGGAATGGCTATGAGCGATATCAGTGAGCCCGCAAAAACAGCGCAAGAGCTTTTCACAGGCACCAAAGACGTGGCCGAAAGCCATCAGTTTGACAAAGCGCGTCTTGCCGACTGGATGTCAGACCATATTGAAGACTATAGCGGGCCTCTCACCGTACGCCAGTTCAAGGGCGGACAGTCAAACCCAACCTATCAACTCATCACGCCGACCCATAGCTATGTCATGCGCCGCAAACCACCCGGCATACTCTTGCCGAGCGCTCACGCTGTTGACCGCGAATATCGCGTCATCTCTGCTTTGCATCCGCTTGGCTTTCCGGTCGCCCGGCCTTATGGGCTGTGCACCGATGAAAGCGTCATTGGGACGATGTTTTATGTCATGGATATGGTTGAGGGACGTATTTTCTGGGATGGGACCTTGCCGGGTCTTGCCCCCGAAGAGCGCCGCGCGATCTATGAAGCCAAGGTCAAAACCTTTGCCGATCTGCATAATGTCGATTGGCGCGCCGCGGGCCTGACCGGTTTTGGCAAGGAGACCGATTATATCGCCCGGCAAATTCACCGTTGGACAAAGCAATATCTCGCCTCAAAAACGCAAAAAATCGACGCCATGGATCAGTTGATTGACTGGCTGCCTGCAAATATTCCCCCAGGTGAGACAGCAACTATCGTACATGGCGATTATCGGCTGGATAATATGATAATTCATCCAGAAAAACCGGATGTCATTGCCGTTCTCGATTGGGAATTATGCACTCTCGGCGATCCTCTGGCCGATTTCAGCTATCATCTGATGAATTGGGTCATGCCCTCTTCCGACCCGGGCCGCGGGGCACTGATTGATATTCCGGACCTGAAAGCGCATGGCATTCCAACAATGGAGGAATATGTCGCACTATATTGTGGCTATACCGGGCGAGATAGCTTGCCCGAGCTGAATTATTATTTTGCCTATAATGCGTTTCGCTTGGCGGGCATATGCCAAGGTATTGCCGGACGTGTTAGAGACGGGACAGCCAACAGTTCAGAGGCGGCCAGTATGGGCGAACGGGTCAGACCATTGGCAGAATTTGCCGCATCCTGCGCCCGTAAGGCAGGGATGACATGATCCATCACATCTTATATTCAGATTGAGATTTCAGGATTTCGCGCCTACACTTATGCCGATACCCATCTCTGACCAAACTCTGGCCAAACTCTGACCAAATGTCTGAACGCTCAAAAAGGCGCCCCATCATGACCGCAAGAACTCTCCTCCTTATTTTCCTTCTTCAGACCAGCTTTATCGCTCAAGCCTTAGCAGAAACCATCCTCATCCATGCTGGGAAAGTACTTGCTGTGCCCGGTGAAGAGTATCTGACCGAGCAGACGATCCGCATTGAAGACGGGCGCATTACCGCCTTGGAGGCGGGGTATACTGCCCCAAAAGAGGCTGAAACGCGGATTGATCTGACCGACTATTATGTCTTGCCTGGCCTGATTGACAGTCATGTTCATATTACATCAGAGCGCAGCCCGACCTCACAGCTTAAAGCCTTGCGGGAATCTGAGATTGATGCAGCCTTGTTCGGCGCGGCCAATGCGCGCAAAACCCTGATGGCTGGCTTTACCACGGTGCAAGATGTCGGCGGCCCGAATGAGGCGGTCTTTTCCTTGCGTGATGCAATCAATCAAGGGCATATCCC
>JARFRJ010000172.1 GCA_029287305.1 Hyphomonas sp.
GTATGATGACGCCGGGCGCATCGTCTTCAAAATCCAAAAGTCCGGCTAAAACTGGGAAAATTCAGACGGCCTCAAGAGAAATGACGGATTCCCTGTCCCTGATGCGCGCTCAAATGTCGGCCATGCAAGAGCAGATTGATACGCTTATCAAACAGACCGAGACATAAGCGCATCGCGCCTGTGCAGGCCTCGCGCTTTTATCTGCGCCTATTATGTTTGCAGGGCCGTTCTGAACGGCGCGCTTAGCCAAAAACTATCCTCCCTGCAGAGCATATGCTTGCTCGTACGCTTTGAATTATGATAACGCTGCAAGGCGCTCGATGGAAACATTCTGTATATTGGAATGGCAGAAAGGCGAGCCGGTAATCACCATGGGAGGGACACCAGATTGGCCGAATTTATTCCAGTTGAGACATTTGATATTGTCATTTTTGGTGCGACGGGGGATTTGACCCAGCGCAAGCTTTTGCCGGCCCTCTATCATCGTTGGCTCGATGGTCAAATTCCAGCTGATAGCCGTATTCTGGGGTCTGCCCGTTCAGAGATGAGCCAGGAGGCCTTTCAGGCCTTCGCCAAATCCGCCTGTAAGGACGGGTCGGGAGCAGATTGGGATGAAGCCCAATGGACTGAGTTTGCCGCGCTTCTCTCCTATCATGGAATGGACGCCACCGCTGCAAATGCGCCTTGGGATGAGCTGAAAGCCGCGCTTTCAGGGGTCCCCGGGCGTCCGTGTATTTTCTATCTCGCCACAGCGCCAAGACTATATGTGTCTATTTGTCAGGCACTCGGCAAGGCGGGTCTGAACAGTCCGGATGCGCGGGTTGTTCTGGAAAAACCTATCGGTACAGACCTTGCCTCTGCCAAAGCAATCAATGATGGTGTGGCGGCTGTTTTTGAGGAAAAAGCGGTTTATCGGATCGATCATTATTTGGGTAAGGAAACCGTCCAGAATTTGATGGTGCTGAGGTTTGCCAATGCCTTGTTTGAGCCGGTCTGGTCGCGCGCAGAGGTTGATCATGTGCAGATTACAGTCTCAGAATCCCTCGGCGTTGACCAAAGAGCCGATTATTATGACAGTTCCGGAGCGCTGCGGGATATGGTGCAAAACCATATGTTGCAACTCTTATGCCTGACCGCGATGGAGCCGCCCGGGTCGATGCATGAAAATGATGTGCGGACGGAAAAAATTAAAGTTTTGCATGCGCTGCGCCGCTTTACACCGCAGGAGGCCAAGGAAAAAACTGTACGTGCACAATACACTTCCGGCCTTGTTGAGGGGAAGGCCGTGCCTGGTTATCTGGAAGCTTTATCGGCGGACACGCCCAGCAAAACAGAGACTTTTGTTGCTGTACTGGCGGAAATTGACAATTGGCGCTGGGCCGGGGTGCCCTTTTATTTGCGCACGGGCAAGCGTATGCGCGAGCGTAAGTCGGAAATTGTCATCCAGTTTAAACCAGCGCCGCATTCCATTTTCGGTGATATCGGCACGGCGGTCAATCGCCTCGTGATTCGCTTGCAGCCAAAAGAAGCGGTCCGGCTTTATATTCAGATCAAGGAGCCAGGGCCGGGCGGGTTGCGGGTTAAATCCTTGCCGCTTGACCTTTCTTATGCCGAGAATTTTACCACGCGTTATCCCGATGCTTATGAACGTTTATTGATGGATGTCGTGCGGGGCAATCTTTCGCTCTTCATGCGACGGGATGAAGTTGAAGCGGCTTGGCGGTGGGTCGATGACCTGATCAATGCTTGGACAGAATTGGATGAGCCTCTGGACACTTACCCAGCCGGAAGTAATGGTCCGTCCTCGGCTGATTTTCTGCTTCGTAGGGAAGGTCGTGCTTGGTGGGAGACAAATATATGAGCCAGCCCCTGCATCCTGTTATCGCTGAGGTTACAGAGCGTATTACAGAACGGTCCGGAGCGCAGCGCCGGGCCTATTTGGAGGGTTTGCGCCAATATCGCCCTGATGGATTTTTGCGGAGTGGATTGACACCTGGAAATCTCGCACATGGCGCGGCAGGGTGTGTGGTTCTGGACAAAACCCAGCTCTTAGGCGCCAAATGGCCGAATTTGGGTATTATCACCGCCTATAATGATATGTTGTCGGCCCATAAGCCCTATGAAACCTATCCAGAGCTTATTCGCCTTGCCGCGCGCGAGGTTAATGCCACCGCACAGGTTGCTGGCGGTGTTCCGGCCATGTGCGATGGCGTCACACAAGGCCAGCCGGGCATGGAATTATCGCTCTTCTCGCGCGATGTGATTGCTATGGCCTCTGCGGTCGGCCTCAGCCATAATATGTTTGATGCGGTGCTCTATCTTGGTATTTGTGACAAGATTGTTCCGGGGCTCGTAATATCCGCGCTGCGCTTTGGCTGGTTGCCCGCTGTCTTTATACCGGCTGGCCCTATGCCGTCTGGCTTGCCTAATCCAGAGAAGGTTAAAGTCCGTCAGGCCTATTCGCGCGGCGAGGTTGGCCGGGACGCTTTGCTGAAAGCCGAAGCAGAAAGCTATCATTCGCCCGGAACGTGTACATTTTACGGGACGGCCAATTCCAATCAGATGCTGATGGAGATGATGGGCTTTCATGTGCCGGGGGCGGCCTTTGTCAATCCCGGTACGCCTCTGCGCGATGCACTGACCAAAGCGGCGGTTCAGCGCGCGGCACAATTGACCGCGGGCGGCGAGGATTACACCCCGGCGGGCGAAATGTTTGACGTCCGCAGCATTGTCAATGCCATGGTTGGTCTGATGGCGACCGGTGGATCAACCAATCATGCGCTGCATTTGCCAGCGATCGCGGCGGCTGCAGGGTTTGAAATTACCCTTGAGGATATGGCGGATATTTCAAGAGTAACCCCGCTCATTTGCCGGATATATCCCAATGGCAGCGCTGATGTGAATCATTTTCATGCCGCCGGCGGGATGGGATTTTTGATCCGCGAGCTTATTGAGGCGGGCCTTGCGCATGGCGATGCGCGCACAATTTATGGCACGCTGGAAGATCAGGCGCTTGAGCCTTGGCTCGATGATGGAAAACTGGCTTTTCGCGATCCGCCTGCTACCAGCGGGAATAGCGATATATTGCGATCCGCTTCAGAGCCTTTCCAGTCTGAAGGCGGGTTGAAAGTTCTGGCAGGTCAACTCGGTGAAGGTGTGATGAAAGTGTCTGCGGTTAAGCCAGAACATCAAAAAGTATCTGCGCCTGCAAGGGTTTTCGAGACACAGGCGGAGGTGAAACAGGCCTATGAAGCAGGTGAGCTGAACCGGGATGTTATTCTTGTGGTGCGTTTTCAGGGGCCGGGCGCGAATGGTATGCCTGAATTGCATGGGCTCTCACCGATATTGGGTAATCTGCAGGATGCTGGATATAAAGTTGCGCTCGTCACAGATGGGCGAATGTCCGGGGCGTCTGGCAAAATCCCGGCGGCGATCCATGTCTCACCAGAGGCGGTACGCGGCGGCGGTCTTGCGCGTATTCAAGACGGCGATATCATCCATTTGGATGCACTGGCCGGACGATTGGAGATTGAGGTTGAGGCGAAGACTTTTGCTGCCCGTCAAAGGCGCCATCCAAGCCAAAATACCAATTCGGGAGGCGCTGGCCAGGATCTTTTCACACGTTTCAGGCTGAATGCTGGCCCAGCCGATAAGGGCGGGAGTATTTTTGATTTTGATGAGGCCCATAATGGATGAGCCTATTCTGGTTGGCGATGCGGGCGGGACGAATATCCGCTTTGGTATTGCCAGACGCAGGCCTGATGGATCGCTTGAACTGGATCATTTTTCCAAACAGCGCGGCGCTGATTTTGATAATTTCGACGGCGCACTGACGAGCTATCTGCGCTCTGTCTCGAAGAGACCCCGGAAAGCTTTTTTCGCTGTTGCGGGTATTGTCGAAAACGGGCAGGTGGAAATGACCAATCGTTCTTGGTGTGTGCGGTCTGATGATATAAAACAGCGTTTCAATTTCGACACTGTCGCTTTGATGAATGATTTTGCCGCTATGGCGCGCGCTGTGCCTGTGCTGGGTTTTGAGGCGTTTGAGGTTATTTATCCCGGTCTGCCGATTGGCGAGGCTCCCTTGCTTGTCGCTGGCGCGGGCACCGGGCTTGGCGTCGCCACGCTTTTACCCCCCAATGCGGCCTGCCCCCATTGGGCTGTCATCAGCGGCGAAGGTGGACACGCGGCCTATGCCCCCAGAACGGATCTGGAATTTGCGCTTGCCAAAGCGCTTAAGACAGAATTTGGCTATGTCTCTAATGAGCTTGTCTGTTCCGGGCAGGGGATGGAGCGTCTTCATCGCACCTTATGTCGCTTATATGATAAGCCTTTTACAGTCTTACCGCCGCAAACGGTTCTGGATCAGGCGGCGGAAGGGGATCAAATCTGTCTTGATATCTGCCAGATTCGCGCCCGTGCCATTATGCAATCGGCGGGCGATGCGGTGCTTCTCAACGGGGCTTGGGGCGGCGTTGTGCTGGCGGGCGGTGTGACAGAGCGATTAATGCCTTATCTTCTGGAAGAGGCCAGCCACTTGCGATTTACAGATCGCGGTGTGAAGTCCAAAATCATGTCGCGCATTCCGGTCTATCTGATGACCCAAGAAAAAGCTTCCCTCTACGGCGCGGCAGCGCTTAGCTTTGATGCAGAGGATGTTCAAAAGTCAGCGTTTAAATGTGCCAGAGTGACTTGAAACTGATCTAAAGTGCCCCATTGAGCGCCTTAGGTGGACCTTGCCAGCCAAACACTTGCTCTATGTCGACTTCAAAGAGGCGCGCAATGCGAAAGGCGCTTTCCAGAGAGGGCGAATAGCGCCCCTGTTCAATCGCGATAATGGTCTGGCGGGTGACGCCGACCTCTTGGGCGAGGGCCACCTGGCTGAGGCCGCCCTTCAGGGCACGCAAATCCCGTATGCGATTGGTAATCGGTGGACGTTTGGCCATGCTCAGTTCATCCGATAGAAAATAGTGCGGGTGAAATAGGTTGCAAAGGCGCTCGCCCAAAGGGTGACCACCAATCCATAGGCCATAATGTGATGGTTCAGTCCGATAAAATATAAAGCCAGACAGCCAATAACACCAAGGTTTAGAATAATATGCGCAATATGTGTCGATCTGCGTTCAATCAGGATATCCCGTTCATCCTTGGGCGCATCGGCGTCATGTGGGCCCAGTATGGACAGAAGAATTGAGCCGACCACAGAAATGAGGATAAGCCAGACTGTCGCTTGAAAAAGGATGCCGGCCATATCACCGCGATCAAAAAAATCTACGGTCTGGCCTGAGGTTTGCGCCGCCAAGACAGGCTGGAAAATCATCACCAGCATAGCGCCGCTCACAGCCAGAGCAACTAGCATGACCCAGCTTATTTTTTCCCGAAACGAGGCAAAATTCATAAGATAATC
>JARFRJ010000224.1 GCA_029287305.1 Hyphomonas sp.
ACCGACCAAACCTCTCAGATTGCGAGAAAGGCCGGGGCGAAAACGCTTTATCTGGCGAAAGCGGGGTATGGCCGGGCCTGTCTTGCCGGTGTCGCTGGCGCGGGGGCGTGCGATATTCTTGTCTTTCTGGATGCGGATGGGGCAGATTTTCCCGAACAAATGGACCGCCTTCTGCGCCCGATCATTGAAGAGGAGGCCGATATGGTGATTGGATCGCGCACACTTGGCCAGGTTGAGGCCGGGGCGCTTACTCTGCCCCAAAGGTTTGGCAATCGTCTGGCCTGCGCCCTCATCGGCCTGTTCTGGGGCTATGCCTATACCGATCTTGGTCCCTTTCGAGCTATTCGTAAAACCGCTTATGACAGGCTCAATATGTCGGCAAAGACCTATGGTTGGACGGTCCAAATGCAGGTCAGGGCGCTCGCCAAAGGGCTGCGTGTCGCTGAAGCGCCGGTCGATTATGCCCGCCGCATCGGCGTCTCGAAAATTTCCGGCACGGTGAAAGGCGTCATTCTGGCTGGCACTTATATTATTGCAACAATCTTCATTGAATGTGCGCGCGATAAGCTCGCTGTCCTGTCCTTGCCGGCGAAAGATCAAAAGAGGTGAAAATCATCACCCAGCCAATCCTGTAAGAGCTTTGTTTTGGCCTTCAGAACGCGGCGCGCCTGATCTGGCGTTACACGCTGAAATTGCAAGCGATCAAATGGGCGTAGTTGACCCAGCAAATGCCGATCTGCGCGGATGGTTTGGACAAGTCGGGGATATCCCCCGCTTGTCTGTGCGTCGGATAAAAGCAGGAAAGCCTCGCCTTTAGGGGGCCATTGAAGCGTGCCCGGAAAAACGGGCACGCTCGCCATCTGGCCAGTTTGCGCGAACTCTATAGCTGGGCCGATAAGCCCGACCCCCATCCGGCTGGCGCGCGCGGACACGTTAAAGACATGTGAAAAAAATCTGTTTTGCTCAGCCTCTGGTAAGTCTTCAAATTCTGCCCCGCAAATGGCGCGCAGCGTCCAGCTATGGCCCATAAAGGGCCTTAAAGGGTGAGGCGTTTCAAGATCAAGCGCGCGCGGCTCCCCCTTGCTGGCCAGATGATCGCCATCTTGATAAAGCTGGCCGCCCAGCTTGGCGGGCAGATAGGTCGAGGGTGAGCCTAGCCAGGGCGTCGCTTCAATTTCTCCTTGCAGCGCCAGATAAAGCCGGCACCCGGACAGGATCGGTCCGACCTCCAGACGATCTCCAGCCTTCACGGCAAGGCTTTGATGGGCCGGGATAATCTTTGCATTGAGCGTGAGCGCAGCCTGCCCGCCTGTAAATGCAATCAGACCGGGCATTTCAAATTCTGCCACAAGCCCACTTAATGTGATCTCAAGCGCGGGGGCATATAGCCGATTGCCTGTCTCTTATACACATCTGACGCTGCCGACGATCCAACTCTAGTGTAGGTCTCGGTGGGGGGCGGGT
>JARFRJ010000248.1 GCA_029287305.1 Hyphomonas sp.
CACTAGAGTTGGATCGTCGGCAGCGTCAGATGTGTATAAGAGACAGGGGCTAGGGGGCGCACATCGCCGGGATCAAACAATTCACCGTCGGCAACCTCATCCCCCACATCATGCAGATTTGTGGTTGGAAAGTGTTTGGCAAGCTCTACCGGGGAAATCTGCTCCAGTCCGTTCGCCTTTTCCCGGTCCCAGACATAATTATAGGGAATTTCTGTCTTTGAGCGACGCACCTCAATCTCGACGGCATAATCAGCGAGAATAAGCTCCAATTGCTCTAGAAGATAGCTGCGAAAATAATCTGGCCGGGTGATTGTGGAGACATATATGCCGCTTTCGGACAATTTGCCAAAAGAGCGACTGATCGGCGGCGGCGGTTCAGCCGGATTATATTTTAGGATCAGCTCCGGATAGCAAAAGAGACCTTTATTCCGGGCCTCAGGGTCCGGCGTAATGCCCTCTTTTATATATTTTGCCAG
Source organism: Hyphomonas sp. (assembly GCA_029287305.1). GTDB lineage: Bacteria > Pseudomonadota > Alphaproteobacteria > Caulobacterales > Hyphomonadaceae > CALLCD01. Next base: position 477 of record JARFRJ010000248.1, read on the forward strand.
CGCTGATGACAGGGCAAGCTCGGCTTCAAAATAGAGCGCTTCTATCTGATCAGCAATATCAGAGGCATTTAAAGGAGGAAGGGACATAAGCGCCTTGTGACCCGCTATAAGGGGTACGTCAATATGGATATGAGCGTGCGCACTTGAAAGGGCGTTGCTCCCTCATATAGATTTCAGGCTGTAAACACTATTAAACCTCGTAAAGGGTTAAATCTTATTTACAGCCTGAAGCGCTGGGCGTCGACATGGGCGCCGTCCAATTTTTCCGCTTTAAAAAATCAAGTTCGACGCACCGCTTTTTATCTTGTCAAACTGCCCCCAGACACCTTCATCGCCATGCCAATCGCCTTTTGTTGCGCCTTTGGAATATTCTGTTGCACGGGCTTCAAAGAAATTGGCATGTTCAACACCATTGAGGATCTCTGTCAGCCAAGGCAAAGGATGCTTTTCAAGGCCATAAATCGGCTTCAGGCCCAATTGGCCCATACGCCAATCGGCAATATAGCGGATATAACTTTTGATATCGGCAGGGGTCATCCCTTCCACTTCCCCGGCCTCAAAGGCCAGATCAATGAATTTGTCTTCCAGTTTGACAACAGTTTGACAGCAATCGGCAATATTGTCGGCAATGGCAGGGGTCAGCGCCCCGGTTTCCTGGGCATAGGTATGAAAGAGTTTGATCATACCCTCACAATGCAGGGATTCATCGCGGACCGACCAAGAGACGATCTGCCCCATACCCTTCATTTTATTAAAACGCGGGAAATTCATCAACATGGCAAAACTGGCAAATAATTGCAGGCCTTCGGTAAAGCCCCCAAAAACCGCCATGGAGGTGAGGATGTCGGCCTCTGTGTCCACCCCGAATTTGCCAAGATAATCATGCTTGGCAGCCATTTGTTCATATTCCATAAAGGCAGAAAACTCGCTGTCGGGCATGCCAATTGTTTCCAGAAGCAGCGCATAGGCCGCGATATGGACCGTCTCAATATTGGAAAAGGCCGCCAGCATCATGCGCACCTCAACCGGCTTGAAGAGCGGCATGTAATTTTCCATATAATTGGCCCCGACCTCAATATCAGATTGGGTAAAGAAACGGAAAATCTGGGTCAGCAAATTGCGCTCCTTATCGGTCAGGCGGATCGCCCAATCCTTACAGTCCTCACCTAAAGGAACCTCTTCAGGCATCCAGTGAACTTGCTGCTGTCGGCGCCAGAACTCATAGGCCCAAGGATAGCGAAAAGGCTTATATGCCTGGCTGGGGGTCATCAAAGAAGGGGCTCTGTGAAGCGTGTCTGCCATGTCTTAAAACGCCTTTCATCTTGCGTAATCTGATCATTGTAAAAAATTTGAGTGGATGTGTCAGGCCCTTAAATAGGGCTGCTTTCCTCTCTCACACCACATATAGGGCCTTATTCGGTTTTGGACACAAGGGGTGGTATCGAAAAATCGCCTTTATGCACAGTTTTATTTTTCTGTGGATAAACCACGCATTTGCTTTGCCCGCGCGCGCCAAAATATTACGCCTGTCAGCGAGGTATTGGGCCGGAGATAAAAAGGCCGGACATAAAAAGGATGGACATAAAGAGGGATAGACGCTTGGCCTGTCTCGCGATACACCGCCTTGATGGATGATATTTTCTCACATTCCAGCCCACAGGCAAAGCCTGCGACCATCGGATTTGTCTCTCTGGGCTGCCCGAAAGCTCTGGTTGATTCAGAGCGCATTATTACGCGGCTTCGGGCTGAAGGCTATGCCCTCTCCGCGCAATATGAAAATGCCGACCTTGTCATTGTCAATACATGTGGATTTTTGGATTCGGCCCGTGATGAAAGTCTGGAAGCGATTGGGGAAGCCATCGCAGCAAACGGGAAAGTGATTGTCACAGGCTGTCTCGGCGCAGAGCCAGAGGTTATTGAGGCGGCGCATCCAGCGGTTCTGGCGATTACGGGGCCACATCAATATGAACAAGTGATGGAAGCGGTCCACCGTCATCTGCCGGCCCCGCATCATCCGCATTTTGATTTATTGCCGGAATCGGGCCTGCGCCTCACCCCGCGCCATTATGCTTATTTGAAAATATCAGAGGGGTGCAATAATCGCTGCTCATTCTGCATTATTCCGAAATTGCGCGGCGGGCTGGTCAGCCGTCCGATCCATCATGTGCTCAGTGAGGCGGAAAAGCTTGTTAAGGCCGGCGTCAAGGAATTGCTGGTGATCTCCCAAGATACAAGCGCTTATGGCCTTGATGTCAAATATGCACCGCAGACCTGGCGCGGTGAAAATTATCAGACGCGGTTTCTGGATTTGGCTGAAGGCCTCGGCTCTCTTGGGGTTTGGGTGCGCCTGCATTATGTCTATCCCTATCCACATGTCGATCAGGTTTTACCGCTGATGGCAGAGGGCAAGATCACGCCTTATCTGGATATTCCGTTTCAACACGCCTCCAAAAGTGTCTTGAAAGCCATGAAACGTCCGGGCGGGCAAGACAAGCTCCTCAACCGTATTGCCGGATGGCGACGCACCGTGCCAGACCTGACACTCCGCTCGACCTTTATTGTCGGCTTTCCAGGCGAGACGGAGGAAGATTTTGAAACCCTTTTGGAGTTCATCAAAGAGGCCAGAATAGATCGCGCGGGCTGTTTCAAATATGAGAATGTGAAAAGCGCCGATAGCGCCGCTTTGCCGGGTCATGTCCCTGAAGAGATAAAGGAAGAGCGCTGGCATCGGTTTATGCAGGCTCAGGCGGAAATATCTGCCGCACGGGCCGCCTGCCAGATTGGCAAAACTTTGCCCGTCATTATAGATGAGGTGGATCAGGAAACGGGCGAGGCGACCGCCCGCAGCCAAGCCGATGCGCCAGAAATTGATGGTCAGGTTTATTTGACAGAGGCGCACCAAACACAGCCCGGTGACATCCTCTCAGTCAAAATCTCACAGGCGGATGCCTATGACCTTTACGCGGTTCCGGTCTAGGTTGGACATGCGCGTGTCAAGGCGCGCTCCAGGGCATATTCTGTTTCATCACAGCCATATCCAAAGGCCTTGAAAAAAGCTGGCGAGGTCTTACCGGATATGATCTTGATGAAATCCGCCCGGGTCCGGCTCTGGCTTTGGCTTGGCGATTGCCAATATGTCTGGTTTGTGCTTAGGCTGATATAGCGTTAATTTGTATATTCCAGTTTCGATTGTGTGTCCGGAGGCCTTCCTATGCGCGGCTTATGTGCTTTGTTTTTTTCTGTATTTTGTCTGCTAAACCCGCTAGCCGCAGGGGCCGATATCTCTGAGGCGGTCATTGCGCGCTATAATAGTGCAGTGACAGAAGGGGCAGATAAAGCCGCCATTATAGAAGCCTCCAACGCTTTGATCAGCGAAGTGATCGCCAATCCAGACGAAGGCGATGCGGCGTTCCTCGCTTATGAGGCAGCGGCCATGCTGGCGCAATTGGGGGATTGGGCGAGCGCTTTGGAGGGGGCGAAATTTGTTGCCAGCGCGCCGGTCCTTGACCCAGCGGCCCATCCTGTCCCTTTGGACCGCGCTGTCCTTGCCGCGTTCACGGCTTGGCAGCTGGATGATAACCGCCAGACCCGGCGTGCGCTTGATGAGGTTCTGGCCGATGCGGTGGACACAGAGCCGAATATGATCTCGATCCTTGCCTTTGAATTACGTTACAGCACGGATTTACATGAAAAGCGTCGCCGAAAAGCGGCAATAAGCGCGGGAGAAGCCGCGCATCATATCAAATCTGTGGCGGATATTTTTCCGGAAAAATATGTAACAGCGCAATATTTGGCTGCGATCAGTCTTTTTAATACCAAAGAGGATCCAGAGGCAATGCGTCAGCTGGTGCATTTGAAAGGCTGGCTATTACAAAAAGCCGATCTTGCTGGGAAGGGTGCGCGCGAATGGATGAGGAATATGGAATATAGAGCGTCAGCTTGGCAATTGGCCATGGACGCTTATTTCATATCTACCAATCGCAAGACCGTCCGTGATCAAGAGGTTGCCCAAATTATGGCGACCTATGGGTATGATAAGTACGGCAATAAACTGGGCGAATATAGCTATGAGGGCGTTGGTGAGGAAATTAACAGTATTGCGCCCTCCAAAGAAGACAGTAGCGAGAAATTGCCTTTTTGCGATGGCCAGCTTAATCGTTCGCCACGTTTAAAGTACCCCAAAGATGCCGGAAAATATGGCCGGGTCGGGGCTGTTCTGGCAGAAGTCGACTTAGATGAGACGGGGCAAGTTATTGACCCTGTCGTGCTGGCGTCTGTGCCCGAAGGCGTGTTTGAAAAAGAATCTCTCAAAGCCATCTCAAAATGGAAATGGATCGCCGATGAGACCGAACAAGCCGGTGTGACCTGCCGCCTGCATCGGAAGAACTTGGTACAGTCCTTTGTATTCCTCTTCGAATAGTTTCGATAAAACAATATTGCCTTCTCTCTTCATTAGACTTGACCGCTCCGTGTTAATGTGAGGCTGTGCGCCTAACGATAATTTCAGCTTAATTTTTGCTGCCTAAGCCTTCGCTTGCACTAAATGTTTCTCCGAAAGACTATCGACTTCACATCCAGGCTCGAAAGGCTTGGATATACTTATAATTAAACAGGAAGAATAACATCATGGCGATGGGAAAAGTAAAGTGGTTCAACGCAACAAAGGGATTTGGATTTATCCAGCCTGATGCCGGCGGTAATGACATATTTGTGCATATTTCCGCAGTTGAAAAGTCTGGCTTGCACGGTTTGCAGGAAAATCAGGCGATTGAATATGAGCTGCAAAAGGACGAACGCCGAGGTAAAACCTCTGCGGTTAATCTAAAACCGGTATAATTGGCGTAAAAGCGCCCCCTAAAAAGGGCGTGACAATTGTTTTTGACGAGGCTATATAGTCTTTAGTCAAAGAAATATCGATGGCGGCTCCTTATAGGAGGCCGCCATATTTATTTGTAACCCTATTTATCTGTAATAGTGTATTATTAAAGCTGCTAAAGGTATATCCCGTCCCGTGATCGCGCTCTCAGAACAGGAAAAAAATGTGCTTGATCTCATCACGCCAGAAGCAACCGCCCTGGATATGGAGATTGTACGCGTGCGCATAATGGGTGGCCGCAAGCCCTGCCTGCAGATCATGGCAGAGAAATCCGGCGACGCGCGCACCGATGTAGCCCACTGTGTGAGTCTTTCGCGGGCTGTCTCAGCGCTTTTGGATGTTGAAGACCCGATCAAGGATAAATATACATTGGAGGTTTCCACCCCCGGCATTGATCGACCTTTAACGCGCGCGAAGGATTTTGCCCGTTGGATAGGTCAGGCTGCCAAGCTTGAGCTTAGTCGACCACTTGATAATCGACGCCGGTTTCAGGGTGTTTTAACCGCAGAAGAGGCAGGTCAGATTACATTGCTTCTGGATGATGAAACAGAGCTGGTCGCCGATATCAGTGAATTGGCCAAGGCGCAGCTTATTTTGACCGATCAATTGATCGAGGCAGCCCAGAATATGGGTCACTTGCCGCCACAAGGTGAGGATTTGTCCGAGTTTGACATAGATGACCGCTCAGAAGAACGCGGTTCAGATATGGTCCAGGAGGGCTCCGCTGAAATTTCAGGAGAGATAAGATGAATAATATTGGTGTTTCCGCCAACCGGCTCGAAATTTTGCAAATCGCCCGGGCTGTCGCAGATGAAAAAGCGATTGACCGCGCCATTGTCATTGAAGCCATGCAAGAGGCGATCGAAAAAGCGGCTAAATCCCGTTATGGTCAAGAGCATGATATTCGCGCGATTATTGATCCGCAAAGCGGGGAGCAAAGCCTTTGGCGCGTGCAGACAGTCATGCCAGATGATGAAATTGAAGATAATGTCCAGCAAATTCCTTTAAGTGAGGCGATCACTCTTGATGCTGATCTGGAAGTTGGCGATGAGATCAAGGAAGAATTGCCGCCCTTTGATTTTGGCCGGGTGGCCGCCCAATCTGCCAAACAGGTGATCATGCAGAAAGTGCGTGAGGCTGAACGTGAACGGCAATATGAGGAATATAAGGATCGTGAAGGCGATATTGTAAATGGCATTGTCAAACGGGTTGAATATGGCCATGTGATTATCGATCTGGGTCATGCCGAAGGTATTATCCGCCGCAATGACGGGATACAGCGCGAAAACTTTCAAACGGGCGACCGCGTGCGGGCATATCTCTATAAAGTCTCGCGTGAGACTAAAGGACCGCAAATTTTCTTGAGCCGCGCGCATCCGGAATTTATGAAAATGCTGTTCGCTCAGGAAGTACCTGAAGTTTATGAAGGCGTGATTGAGATCAAATCCTGCGCGCGTGACCCTGGTAGCCGGGCTAAAATCGGGGTCATTTCGAATGACAGTTCGATTGATCCGGTCGGGGCCTGTGTCGGTATGCGCGGGGCGCGTGTTCGCGCTGTCGTCAGTGAGCTAGCAGGCGAGAAGATCGATATTATCCCCTGGTCCTATGATGAGGCGACCTTTATTGTGAATGCGCTGCAGCCAGCGGAAGTCTCCAAAGTCGTGCTTGATGAGGATGAACAGCGCGTTGAAGTGGTTGTCGCAGACGATCAGTTTCCCCTGGCTATTGGACGGCGTGGCCAGAATGTACGTCTGGCCTCACAATTGACCGGATGGCAAATCGATCTGGTCACGGAAAGCGATGATTCAGAGCGCTATCAGCGGGAATTTGCCGAGCGTACGGCCGTGTTTATGAGGGCGCTGGATGCGGATGAGACGCTGGCCCAATTGCTAGCCTCTGAAGGCTTTGAAACCGTTGAAGAGATTGCCTATGTCTCACCGGAAGATTTCATGCAAATCGAAGGCTTTGATGAAGATGTGGCGGCAGAAATCCAAGCCCGCGCGGTTGATTATCTCAATCGTCTGGCAACCGAGCAAGATGCGCGGCGTACCGAGCTTGGCGTTGTCGATGCGGTCATGGAGCTTGAGGGTATGACGCCTGGCTTTGCGGTCAAGCTTGGCGAGAATGACGTGCGCACAATTGAGGATATTGCGGGCCTCGTTCCGGATGATCTGACCGGTTGGCGTGAACCCGGCCCGGAGGGCAAGCCTGTCTTTAAAGAGGGTATTCTCAAAAAAGGAGAAATGCGCAAGGATGACGCCCAGATATTCATTATGAATGCGCGTGTTCTGGCGGGTTGGGTTGAGCCTGAAGCCCTAGATCAATTGCTCAGCGACATGGAAGCACAAAAAGTTCAGGCTGAAATGGACCTGACCGAAGAGGAGCGAGCCCTGATGGCGCTCGGGGCCTTTGGATCACAAAATCAAACCGATGACAGAGAGACTTTAAAGTCTGAGGAGGGCGGGGATGATGCCGCACGCCCAACAGAATGAGGTCGCTTCTTTAGACATACAGCGCACCTCACCTCTGCGTCAGTGTGCTCTGACGCGGGATCGGTTGGCGCAATCGGAGATGATCCGCTTTGTGCGCTCACCTCAAGGAGGGATTGTGCCCGATATTGCCGGGCGCTTGCCTGGCCGAGGGGTTTGGCTGAAGGCTGATCGCAGCTTATTGGTGGAGGCTATCGGGAAAAATATATTTGCCCGTGCGCTCAAACAGCCCGTCTCTGTTGATATGGGTTTACTGGACTTGGTTGAAACTTTGCTCGTCCGGCGTTTGCAGGGCATTATAGGTATGGCCAAGCGAGCCGGCGATATTGTCATCGGCTTTTCGCAAGTGCGCAGCAAAATCAAAGCCGGAGCTGGGGGTATTTTGCTCATGGCTTCAGACAGTGCTGAAGATGGCCGCATGAAATTATATCGCCTGGCTCAGGCGCTGCCCCAGACAATATGGATATCTGGCGGCTTGACATCTACTGAATTGGGTGAGCCTCTTGGGCGATCTGATATGGTATATGGGTTTATACGCCAGGGGGCGTTTTCTTCTCATTGGTTAATTGGCTATGGTCGCTTAAAGGGCTATAGGTCAGTGCCGGAGTTAAATTGGTTTCCGCCCTTGGAAGCTATGACAAAAACAGGCGCGTCAGCGACCGCATAACTTGAATATTGGTGTTTTATGAGTGATACAACGGATAATAGTAAATCCCCGAATACAGGTCGCAAGCCCTTGGTAATTTCCCGCGGTAAATCGGGAACTGTGCGCCAAAGCTTCAGCCATGGGCGCTCAAAACAGGTCGTCGTCGAGAAGAAGAAGCGCCGTCTTGTTGGGGCACCTTCCAAACCGGGCGCACGGGGAACCGAACAAGCCAGCCCGACGGCCCAAAAGTCCCCGTCCGAGGAAGCGCTTCTGGCGCGCAAGCTTGGTATTACCGAAGTTGAGCTAGCGGCTCGCCGTGCCGCCCTGCAGGCGCAAAAATCCCAGCAGCAGCAGCGTGCGGCAGATCAGCAGAAAACACAGGATGCGCAAACTCGGCTTGCCGAGGAGCAGCAGCGCAAATTGCAGGAAGAAAAAGATCGCGACGCGGCTGAGGCTCGCCGACGCACAGCTGAAGAAGACGCGCTCGCCGCTGAAGAGGCAGCTCAGAGCGCTGCTGCGCCAAGAACCGGTAAAACGGTTCGGGCAAAACCTGAACCGGCCTCAGTCGTCGATATTCCGCCAGATCCGGCTTCACTGGAAGCCCTGGGCGGACGCGTCAAGAAAGACCGCGAAAAGGACGATTATTCCAATCGCAATGTCGGCACCAAGCCGCGCAGCGAGCCCAAACGTCGCAAAGGCAAGCTGACGATTATGTCCGCCCTCGGCGATGATACAGATCGCCAACGCTCCTTGGCTTCGCTCAAACGCGCTCGCGAGCGTGAAAGAGAGCGTCGGCAAAAAGGCGACGCGGTCGATAAAGAGAAAGTCTCTCGCGAGGTTCAACTGCCTGAAACCATCACGTTGCAGGAATTGGCTGGCCGGATGAAAGAACGTGTGGCCGACGTCGTCAAATTCATGATGCAGCAGGGCGAGATGATGCGCGCCAATGATATTGTCGATGCCGACACGGCTGAGCTTCTTGCGGCGGAATTTGGTCATACGGTCAAACGCGTCTCTGAAGCCGATGTTGAGATTGGCCTTGAAGGCGATGAGGATGACGTGAAAGACCTCAAATCGCGCGCGCCGATTGTCACGGTCATGGGGCATGTCGATCATGGCAAAACCTCGCTTTTGGACGCTTTGCGTAAAACAGACATTGTCTCTGGCGAAGCGGGGGGGATCACCCAGCATATTGGGGCCTATCAGGTTACTCTGGAAAGTGGTGATAGAATCACGGTTTTGGATACGCCGGGCCATGCGGCCTTTTCTGCCATGCGGGCACGCGGGGCGAATGTTACAGATATCGTTATTCTTGTGGTCGCCGCAGATGATGGGGTGATGCCGCAAACACAGGAAGCCATCGCGCACGCAAAAGCTGCGAATGCGCCAATTATTGTTGCGGTCAACAAGATTGACAGGCCGGACGCCAAGCCAGATCAGGTCCTGACGCAATTACTGCAATATGATGTTCAGGTTGAAGCGATGGGCGGTGAAGTTCAAGCTATCCCTGTCTCTGCGCTCACCGGGGAAGGGCTTGATAAGCTAACCGAAGCGATTACGCTTCAGGCTGAATTGCTGGAATTGAAAGCCAACCCGGATCGTGATGCCGACGGTGTCGTTGTGGAAAGCCAATTGGATAAGGGCCGCGGTCCGGTGGCGACCGTGCTTGTCAAGCGCGGCACGCTGAAACGCGGTGATATTGTCGTCGCGGGCGGTCAATGGGGCAAGGTACGTGCCCTTGTCAATGAGCGAGGCAAGCAAATGAAGCTTGCCGGGCCGTCTTTACCGGCTGAAATTCTCGGCCTTGATGGGGCACCTGAGCCCGGCGAGGCCTTTGTCGTGGTTGACAATGAAGCCCGAGCCCGTGAGATCAGTGAATATCGCCAGCGTCAGAAACGCTTGACACAAGGTCGATCCGCTCCGGCTGCACGCGCGTCGCTGGAAGCTATGCTGGCCCGTCTGAAAGATGGGGCCGTGGAAGTCTCTGAGCTTCCTGTGGTGCTGAAAGCGGACGTTCAAGGGTCTGTTGAGGCGATTTCACAAAGTCTTGACAAAATTTCAACAGAAGAGGTGCGGGCACATGTCATCCATGGCGCTGTTGGGGGTATATCCGAAAGTGATATTCTGCTGGCGCAATCTTCCGGCGCCCCGATTTTTGCCTTTAATGTCAGAGCGAATAAAAAAGCGCTGGCTCTGGCCGAAAAGGAAGGCGTTGAAATCCGTTATTATTCGGTGATCTATGATCTGATTGATGATGTGAAGAATACGCTATCTGGCATGCTTGCGCCTGAAAAACGAGAAACCTTCCTCGGCTATGCCGAAATTCTGGAAGTGTTCAATATCAGCAAGATTGGCAAAGTCGCCGGCTGCCGAATGACCGATGGGGTTGTTCAGCGTGGGTGCGGTGTGCGTCTTTTGCGCGATGATGTGGTGATCCATGAAGGCAATCTGAAAACGCTGAAACGCTTCAAGGATGAAGTCGCAGAAGTGTCGAATGGGCAAGAGTGCGGCATGGCCTTTGAAAAATATGAAGATATTCGAAAGGGCGACCGGATTGAATGCTTCCGGGTCGAAGAGATTGAAAGACGCTTGGACTAGCTCGGGCACGCCTAGGCTTTAAGCATAATTTAACCGCTATCCTGTACGCCTTATGTTCGAACCAAAAGGCGTTGTATTGAGCAGAAGACTTTTGGCTCCTGTGTCAACGTATATGCGTTGACCTTCGTCATCGCACAGACGGAGAAGTTTCAGGTGCAGGCAAGGTCAGCAGAGTGCTTTCAGGTGAAATGCAAGCGGTATGTGGGGAGCGGAACAGCCAGCGCAACAGCTTGCGCAATGGCCGAAGAAAAGCCCTCAAACACACCGCTTGAGCGTTTTGATGATTACACATCAGATGACACGCCTTTAAAAGTCTCTGGAAATATTCTTGAAGGTGATACAAAATATTTACGCAAAATCAGACCAAAAGGCACGATTGGCCCAATCACGCTTTATTATGCCGGCGCGCTGGTCTCTATCATCAGTATATCGATGTCTAATTTCATTGAATATGTATTTGCATGGATCGGTTTGGGGCCGAATGAGCATGTCACGCTTTTTGCCTCGATTATGGCGGTAATGGCAGGTATTTCCTGGTTTTTGATCTTTATACGCTGGTCATATGGCGATTGGCATAAAGGGGTCTTTCATCATCCAGCGATACAGAGTATTGACATCACGGCTTGCCGGATCAATGTGGCTTTTGAAAATGTATGCACGCACATTCAATGGTCCGCTTTGCAGGAAATACGCGCCTATAAAGATGGAAACGCCCTTATTATCAAAGGGGCACAGACAATACTTATCCCGGATCGCTGGTTCTCCAATGAGGATGAAAAACGGCGATTTTATCAGGCTTTAATGGCCTATAAATTTGAGAAAAATGCCCATGCCCCGCCAGAACAGAAAGTCCAGCAAACCTCTTGAGCCGAGCCAACGCCAATTACGTGCGGGCGAGCTGGTGCGTCATGCCTTGGTTGATATTCTCGCACGCGAAGAGTTTCGTGACCCTGCTTTGCAAGGGGTTTCTGTGACGATTGGCGAGGTTCGCTGCTCGCCAGATTTACGACATGCCAATGTGTTTTGTATGCCTTTAGGCAAGCAGGATGCCGATCATGTCAAAGAGGTTGCCGAGGGTTTAAATCGCGCCTCTGCCTTTTTACGGGGCCGTCTTGGCCGTCATATTGAGATGAAGTTTACACCGCAACTGAAGTTCATCGCCGATCATAGCTATGATACGGCGATTGAAATGGACAAATTATTGGCCAAAGCGCGTGAGCGGGATCGCCCCGCCCCCGACGCTAACCCCGACCCCGACGCTGGCCCCGACGTATCGGAGCCATCAGAGTAAATTACTCTCAAACGGCCCACGCTTACCCCATGGACGCGCTCACTTTATGGATAAGCGCTCTTAAAAAGCGTTTTCCTTGATCCAGTCCTTGATGCGCTGTTTGGACATGGCCCCGGTATTATTGGCGATGACCTTTCCGCCCTTGAAGATCATTAGAGTTGGCAAAGCACGAATGCCATATTTCGACCCCGCCATGGGATGGTCTTCGACATTCAGCTTTAATATCTTGACTTTGCCAGACATTTCATTCGCCACGGCGTCCAGATGCGGGGCCATCTGTTTGCAGGGCCCACACCATTCGGCCCAAAAATCGACGATAACGGGCAGGTCATCCTGGATTTGTGCGTCGAAATCATCGTCTGTTACATTTATTGTGCTCATACTGGCTCTCCATTTTCTTTCACAAGACATAAGAGATGGATTGAAATTATCAAACAGATAAACTGGTTTGTGTGAGCGCTTTTTCTAATAAATGGTCGGGCAGCTTCATCAATTTAGGGCCATCTGTCCAAACCAGAGCGACTGACAGCGTATGGTCAGGATAGGTTCTGGCAAGGACGGCCTTATAAGCGGCCATTTGTGCCAGATAGGCCGGGTTCACATTCTCGGCCCGGTCCGGCGGTGGGCGATCTGTCTTATAGTCAACGATCAGGACATGGGTATCTGTCACAATCAGCCGGTCAACCCGGCCATTAATGATCATATCTTCTGGCAAACCCTCACCTGTGCCGATGATAGCGGCCTCAGAGCGGCCCCGTTCATCAAAAACGGGTGCAAATTCCGGCGCACTCAAAACTGATAGGCTGGCGTCCAATATCTCGATTTTGTCTGTCTTGGTTAGGTTTGTCTCCATGGCGAGAAACCGGCGACCCGCTTGGCGGCGTTGATCTGGCGGCAGACCCGGCAGGCGCTGTAAAAGCGCATGGATAAGCCGGCCCCGTTTCAGGCGCGAGCGGCGCGCAGTATTGGCCGGCACTAAAAATCCTTTCTGGTCCGGCACTAAAGCGCTGGGCGCAATATAGCGATAGGGGGCGGGCTCATCCGGCGCATTTTGAGTAAGCCAGGACGGCAGGCTTGCCTCTGTCCTG
>JARFRJ010000254.1 GCA_029287305.1 Hyphomonas sp.
AACGATCAGGCTTGCCGAGCAGCGCGACGATCAGCCGAGCTGGGAATATTTTCATCTGATCTGGCAAATCTCTCGGTGATTTTATCAACAAGTCGACGGGCAACATCCGCTTTAGTAAGCTGCGGCCAGTCTTCGCTTATGGTCTGGGTGATAAAACTGATCTGATTATGCTGGCCGCCCATAACATCACCAGACACATCATTGGCGATGATCCAATCACATCCCTTTTTCTCAAGCTTGGCATGGGCATGGGCTTTGACCGCATCTGTTTCAGCAGCAAAGCCAATGACGAGGTCGGGCCGCTGCGCCTCTAATCTGGAAATATGCGCCAATATATCCGGGTTTTGTTCCAGATTAAGCTGGGTGAATGTCTGCGGGTCCTGATCTTTCAATTTCAGCTTGCGCGGTGCGCTATGGGCCGGTCGCCAATCGGCCACCGCCGCAACGGAGATAAAAATATTTGCCGGCAGCGCCGCTTGACACGCCGCCAGCATTTGCTGGGCCGTTTCAATCTTGATGAGGTCAACCCCCATCGGCGGCTCCAGATCAACCGGACCAGAGACGAGCGTGACCCTTGCCCCTTTGCGGGCCAGCGCCTCAGCGATAGCATAGCCCTGACGCCCAGAGGAATGATTGGATAAAAACCGTACTGGATCAATCGGCTCGCGCGTCGGACCAGCCGTAATAAGACCATGCAGGCCTTGCAAAGACAGATCCGGCTGGCTGGATAATTGATCCACAATCTCATCGGCAATCCGGTCCACATCCGGCAAACGCCCCGGGCCAAATTCACCGCATGCCATCGCCCCGTCATCGGGCGGCATAACCTTCACGCCATCGGCCCGTAACCTCTCCACATTGCGCTGGACAGCAGCATGCTGCCACATGCGCACATTCATGGCCGGAACCATCAAAACCGGTTTATCCGTAGCGAGCAAGGCGGTGGAGGCCAGATCCGTCGCTAGGCCTGTGGCGGCTTTAGCCAGAAGATTGGCTGTCGCCGGGCAAACGACCACCAGATCTGCGCTGCGCGAGAGCTGGATGTGGCCCATTTCAGCCTCATCATCAAGATCAAACAAATCGCGATAAACTTTCGCGCCAGACAGGGCCGAGACAGACAGAGGTGTGACAAATTCCTCCCCGGACTTTGTCAAAATCACTTGGCTGTGAATATTGCGCTTTTGCAGGAGACGAATAAGCTCCAAGGATTTATAAGCGGCAATTCCACCGCCTATAATCAGCAGAATTTTTTTCTGATCCATTCATCAATCCCTTCAAAACCGCCTATTCATATCTTCTCTAATGAAGATTAATTTGGGCTGTCTGTTTGGACAATCCTGTTAGCGCTGTGTGCGCATGAAATCTTCTATTTTTTGATCTGTCTTATATTGGCTAAGCGCATAAACGGCCCAGATTGCAGCCGGAATCCAGCCAATAATGGTAAGCTGCAAAATCAGGCAAACCAATCCACTTATCGGGCGGCCAATCGTAAAAAAGACAAGCCAGGGAATAATGAGGGCAATCAATAAACGCATTGTTCTAAAATCCTTATACTTACAGGGGTCGGTCTCACTCTCTATTCTATAGATATAAGGCATAAGCAATGGATTTACAAAAAGCTCCAAGAGAAAGACGCTTGATCCCCTCTCATAGGGGAGAAAGATATTTAGCCTGCGCCATGCAGTTTCGCGATCACATAGCCGATGCCGACCAAGGCGAGCGCGAGTGAAAGCTTCACCCATCCGGCAGTTTGCACCTGTCCTCGTTCAGGGGCTGCCTGTAACAGAGTTTGCCGGGTGAGCGCGTCTTCAAACTGGTCCATCATTTGCGGCACGCGTTTCAGGCGGCTGGCCACATCTGTGATATTTTTCGCTGTCAACTTCAAGACACCTTCGGGACCAAACTCACGGGTGACCCTGTCTCTTATACACATCTGACGCTGCCGACGATCCAACTCTAGTGTG
>JARFRJ010000317.1 GCA_029287305.1 Hyphomonas sp.
GATGGAATTGTTCGTCTCGTGGGCTCGGAGATGTGTATAAGAGACAGGTATTACGCCTTTATTTCTTATCAGGCCCTCTGTATGAGATGAAGATTCACGCCAGTACAAACTGGCCCCCGGATAAAAACAGACCAAAAACGCCGACAGAAAATTCTGATATGACAAAATCTTCCGAAAAGACGAGCGATTATAACGATACGATCTTTCTGGCCACAGAACGCACCGCTTTTCCGCAACGGGCTGGATTACCAAAAGCCGAGCCCAAATGGATTGCCCATTGGGATAAGCTCGGCCTCTATCAACAGATGCGCGAGGATGCCAAGGCGCGCAACGCCAAGCCTTGGCTTTTGCATGATGGGCCCCCTTATGCCAACGGGCATATTCATCTGGGCACGGCGATGAATAAAATTGTCAAAGACATTATTGTTCGGTCCCATCAAATGCTCGGCTTTGACGCGTCCTATATCCCCGGATGGGACTGTCACGGCCTGCCGATTGAATGGAAAGTGGAAGAAGAATTTCGCAGCAAAGGCCGAACCAAGGAAGATGTCTCCCCCGGCGAATTTCGGGCGCGCTGCCGTGAATATGCCCAGCATTGGGTAGATATTCAGGCCGGTGAATTTCGCGCCCTCGGTGTAGAAGGTGAATGGGACAATCCCTATCTCACCATGCGCCCGCAGAGCGAGGCCAAAATCGTCTCTGAATTTCTTGATATTGCCATGGGGGGGCGTCTCGTGCGCGGCGCTAAACCTGTCATGTGGAGCCCGGTGGAAAAAACCGCGCTCGCCGAGGCCGAAGTTGAGTATTATGACCGCAAAGTTCCGGTCATCTGGGTTAAATTCCCCGTCTCACAAGGAGAACTGGACGGCGCCTCCATTGTTATCTGGACAACAACGCCCTGGACGATCCCGGCCAATCAGGCCATCGCCTATAATCCAGAGATTGCCTATGCCCTCTATGAAGTGCGGGAGGTGATGAGCGCCGAAGAGCTTGGCTTTCCCCCTTATGCTAAACCGGGCGACAGGCTTATTCTGGCTGACGGTTTGGCCGAAACGGTGATGAGCGCCGCAAAAGTGACCAGCTTTGACAAGGTAAGGTCTGTCGACGCCGCTGAGCTTTCCAGTTTAACGGTCGCGCATCCTTTAGCGGCTGACGATTTCTGGGCGACGCCCCGGCCCCTGCTCGCAGGCGATCATGTAACCGATGAAGCGGGCACAGGCTTTGTCCATACTGCCCCAGCCCATGGTGAGGATGATTATCATGTCTGGCTCGCCTCGGGATATTCCTCGCAGGAGATTATCGATATTGTCGATGATGCAGGCTGTTATCGCCCCGACGTGCCGCGCTTTGCAGGCCTCGATATTATCCGCATAAGCGGCAAGAAACGCGGTGAAGCAGGCAAAGCCAATCCGGAAGTGATGAAAGCGCTTGGTGAAGCCGGAGGCCTGCTTGGACGTGGGCTATCAACGATACGCGATGCTCATTCTTGGCGCTCCAAAGCCCCGATCATACGTCGGGCGACACCGCAATGGTTCATCACTATGGATGCCCCCGGCAAAGATGGGCAAAGCCTGCGCGATTTGGCGCTGAACGGGCTTGAAAACGTCGAATTCTTCCCGCCAACCGGGCGAAACCGCCTCACCCCTATGGTCAAGACACGGCCCGACTGGCTTGTCTCCCGCCAACGTAATTGGGGCGTCCCTTTGACCATTTTTGTCAATTCTGATGGCCAGCCACATACACACATTCTTTCCATGGACAAGGCCGCCGCGATTAATGCACGCATTATCAATGCCATTTCTGAAAAGGGTCTGGAAGCTTGGTTTGATACAGATGATCGTGTTTTTCTGGGCGCTGAGGGCGAAGGTCATGTGTGGAGCAAGGTCACCGATGTTCTGGATGTCTGGTTTGATAGTGGCACAACCCATGCTTTTTGCATGCGCGAACGCGGCATTATTGCTCAGGAAACGGGCCAAGTTGATCTATATATGGAAGGTTCTGACCAGCATCGTGGTTGGTTCCAATCCTCGCTTTTGGAATGCTGCGCCACACGCGGCATGCCCCCCTATCGGCAAATCCTAACCCATGGCTTTATTGTCGATCAGGACGGCAAGAAAATGTCCAAATCACTCGGCAATACAGTAGAACCCAGCCAAATCCAGAAGCAATATGGTATTGAAATTCTGCGTATCTGGACAGCTTCTGGCGATTTTACCGAGGATTTGCGTATCTCAAATGAGATTATCAAAGGCGCGGTTGACAGTTACAAAAACTTGCGGGGTCGGCTGCGCTTTTTGCTCGGCGCTGTTGAGGGTTTTGAGCCCGCAGAGCGCGTTGATTATGCCTCTATGCCGGGGCTGGAGCGCTGGGTCCTGCATCGACTGGCCGAATTGGATCGGCTCGTGCGTGAAAGCTATGAGGTTTATAATTATAAGCGCATTATGGCCGCCCTTGGTACATTTTGCGCGGTTGACCTGTCTGCCATCTATCTCGATATTCGCAAGGACTGCCTCTATCTGGATGCGCCGGATGTGATGCGCCGACGCGCGGCGCGTACCGTCATGCATGCCGTCTTGCATCGTTTATTGGCATGGCTTGCCCCGATCATGCCATTTACAACCGAGGAGGCCTATCTGATGAGCCCGTTCTGTAAAGCCGGACCCGCCAGCATCCATTTGCATGTTTTTCGAGAGACGCCGAGCAACTGGGAAAATGCTGATCTGGCCGCAAATTGGGCCCGTATCTTCTCAGTTCGCCGCGTTGTGATGGGGGCCTTGGAGATTGAACGACGCGAAAAGCGCATTGGCTCCTCGCTTGAGGCTGCGCCTGAAGTCTATATTGAAGCGGAAAATCTGCTTGCTCTAATTGGGGCAGAAGACACCGCAGACTTGTGTATTACCTCAGACATTACCCTCCTTCAGGGCAATGCCCCTGACGGAGCTT
Source organism: Hyphomonas sp. (assembly GCA_029287305.1). Lineage (GTDB taxonomy): Bacteria > Pseudomonadota > Alphaproteobacteria > Caulobacterales > Hyphomonadaceae > CALLCD01. The sequence continues at coordinate 2,944 of JARFRJ010000317.1, forward strand.
TCCGTCTGGATGATGTTCCCGGCGTGGCGGTTGTGCCCGGTAAAGCCAGCGGCATAAAATGTGCCCGAAGCTGGAAGTATTTCGACCCCCAAACCGCAGATCCGGACTTTCCTGACATTACCCCGCGCGATGCCTATGCGGTGCGCTATTATCGCGAGCATAATGCAGGATGATACAAAGACATATCTTCTATCTGGTCCTGCCCTTTGCCATTATTCTCGGCCTGTTTTGGGCAGATCAGAACACCAAAGCTTGGGTGCTTTCCAACCCGGTTCTGAATGCGTATGAATGCCTGGAAGACCGGTTTCGATGCGGGGCGATAGAGGTCAGCTTTCTGTTTGATTTTTCCATGGTCTGGAATAGAGGTGTCAGTTTTGGCACGTTGCAATCTGAAGGGATTATGCGCTGGGTCCTGGTCGGCTTTACAAGCCTTGTTTCGGTAATTTTTATAGGTTGGCTTTTGAAAACACCCCGCCTGTTCACGCGGCT
>JARFRJ010000437.1 GCA_029287305.1 Hyphomonas sp.
CTTTCAAGGTGAGGCACAGCCAAGCTTCCGGAACAGTTTTGCGCACACGAATAGGCGGGGTACGTGGCCACAAATCTTCCGGTTCTGGCATTAAGTCTGCCTTAGCAGGGCGCGTGGTCCCATCCTTTAACAGAATACCCCGGCGTAATTTTTCAAGGGCCATGGGAGAGGGTATATTTTCCACCTGCACCCAATATGTCTTCGGCCATTTATATTTCGGGTCACTGATCCGGGCCTGCAATTTCCCATCATCGGTCAAGAGAAGCAGACCTTCACTATCCCTGTCCAATCGTCCAGCCGGATATATATCGGGGATAGGGATATAATCAGACAGGGTTTTTCGTGTCGTGACGGCTGACAGACTGCGATCTGTAAATTGTGACAGCACAAGATAAGGTTTGTGAAACAGGATAAGACGCGCCATCAATTATAGGGTCATTTCATCTATGTCGTTTTTTGCCATTTAAGCCGGATTTAAAGCCAGTGTTATGACACTGTAAAGATTAACAGCCATATGAGCTAATATTGGCGGCAGAATGGATTTTGAGGCCAGGCGCAGCCAGCCTAGGAACAGGCCGAGTGTAAAAATCGCAATCAGGGCAGGAACTGTGTATTGCATATGCAATGCGGTAAAGCCAAGGGCCGAGATCGCCACAGTCATAAGGGCCGGGACCCCGCGTCCCAGTAAATAGCCGATGACAACGCCGCGATAGATCACTTCTTCAACCATCGGGGCGAGCAGGATAACCGAGGTAAACATGAGAAGCCCGAGGGCCTGACGGTTCATGGTGTCATAATCAAAATCATCTCTATAAGCCCAATTCGGATCCCCATTGGCAAACAGGCTAGCGGCCAGGTTAATGCTGACAATAAAGAGGATTGGTGCCCCGATGACGCCGATGAGCGCCCAATTCATATCCAGTTTGACCCGGCCCGCCAAAGGGCCCGCCCCGACCGATTCAGCCCAATAACTGACATGCGCAAATATGGCTAATTGGACAATGACTTGTAACAGCCAGATGATTTGCACGCTTTCTGCGTTTCTTTGTGTCGCAATTTCGGTGAGATTTGGCCAAATGAAACTGGCCAAGCCGAACACCATGGCTGTGTAGAAAAACAGCGCGAAAACAGCGAAGAAAATTGTATTCCACGGATGGGCCGCCAGACGCCTGTCAATCACATCAATTGCCATCATATGTCGAGGCCTGCCCGCTCAAGAGCTGACTTTTGGCGCGCTTCCAAAGCCTCGACAGAGAAATTTTCAAGGCTTTCCTCAAAGATATGATGAAAATTAAGTTCTGCGCCTAAGCGAAGATAGGCCGCGCCAAGGCCGATGGCGGCCCTGTCCATAAAGACGAATTCGCGCGGTATTTTTACGGGGCCTTTTTCCTTCAGTAATTGGCGCATCTGGAAAGCCTCTTTGCGGCCATATTCGCCGGGTTTGACACCATCGGCAATCGTGCGCACGCGATCTTGCAGTATCGGGCCATAAATGAATTTCGCCCAGATATTCAGAATATCAACAAGGTCCGAGGTGAGGTTTTCAAATCCCCAGATTTTATAGGCTTCAAAGGCGGCCTCTTTATCATCTGCACGCAGGGCTTTGTAAAGCGCGACCACGCCGCCGACAAATTTTGCTGGAAAAATCCGGATACAGCCAAAATCGAGAAGATTTATGCCTTTTCCGCCCTCAGTAATCTGATAATTGCCAAGATGCGGGTCGCCATGGATCACGCCATAGCTGTTCATCGGGCCCCACCAGGCCCAGAACAATAAGGTTGCAATATGATTACGGGTCGCTTGGTCGGCAGTTTCAAAGCTTTCAAGGCGGGCCCCCTCATGCCAAGTCATGGTTAAAAGCCGCCGGGTGGACAGGGCTTCAATCGGCTCCGGGCAGGTGATGAAATCTCTGTCCTGATGCATATGCCGATAGAGACGCATGGCTTTGGCCTCACGCTCATAGTCAAGCTCTTCGCGCAGGCGTTCGGTAATCTCCTCAACCAGCTCAGTCGCATCAATGGATTTTTCAAACCTGTTGAACAGGCCGAGCAAATTTTTAAGCTGATTGACATCGCTTTCGACCGCGCTTGCCATATCGGCATATTGCAGTTTGCAAGCGAGGATGCGCCCATCTGGCAGTGTGGCTTTATGGACTTGCCCCAAAGAGGCGGCATGGGCGGCTTTCTCGCTGAATTCACTGAATTTATCTTGCCAGTCGCTTCCCAATTCTGCCCGCATGCGGCGTTTGACAAAGGGCCAGCCCATCGCCGGAGCCCCGGCCTGCAAAGTGGCAAGCTTATCGGCATATTCAGGCGGCAGTAAATCCGGAATGGTCGAGAGCATTTGCGCGATTTTCATCAACGGCCCTTTGGTCTTGCCCAAGGCTTCGGCAAGGGCACGGGCGGCTCTCTCATCTCTTTGATCGCCGGAAAAAAGATGGTTTGCCCCCATAGAGAGGGCCGCGCCCGACAGGTTGACGCCGACTTTGGCAGTACGCCCCAAGCGGCTGGTAAAGCGATTACGCTCCGGATCGATTTTGTTGAGAGGTTCAGAGGCCATATAAGAAGATATGCCATTTAAGCTCAAGAAAGCAAACGGGCTTTATGCCTGTATGTGCTTAATCTGGAATATGTCGCACCGATCAAGCCACTTCAAGATACGTCGGCTGTTTTCTGCTTGCGCCTGTCATGCGCTGGTAAACGGACCAATATTCAATCAATTCCCAGCGCCCATCATGATGCTCAACAAGGGCTGTGCAGCTTTCAACCCAATCACCATCATTCATGTATCGGATGCCATCAATATCGCGAATCTCTGCGACATGAATATGGCCGCAGATAACCCCATCAAAGCCTTTGCGGCGACAATAATCAGCGACATGTTCCTCGAAATTCTGTATAAAATTCAACGCTTTCTTGGTGCGGGATTTCAGCGCTTTAGACAAGGACCAATATGGCAGACCCAGCCAGCGACGGACGGTGTTTAGCCGCGTATTGGCGGCAAGCAGGAAATTATATAAATTATCGCCAAGAAACATGATCCATTTGCGGTTTGCCCGCATCAGCCCGTCAAACATATCGCCATGTACAACCAGATAGCGTTTGCCATCTACACCCGTATGTGTGGCGCGGTTGCGAATGCTGACCCGTCCGAAACTGACCCCAAATTGCAAGAAGGCGCGCAGAAACTCATCATGATTTCCGATGATATAGATGACATCTGTACCGCGTTTGGAAGCGGTAAGAATGCGCCGGATGACATTGGTATGGCTTTGCGGCCAGAACCATTTCTTTTTCAGTCTCCAGCCATCCATTATATCGCCGACCAGATAGAGTTTTTCGGCGTGATTATGCTTGAGAAAATGACAAATCGCGTCTGCTTTGCACCCTTTCGACCCCAGATGCAGATCAGAGATAAAGATGCTTTTATAATCGGGAGTTTTAAGAGCCATAATCTGGCCCATAACCTAATTCGATAATGGTTTTATGACAGTGGGCTCAATTTTTCAGATTTGAAGCCGCGCCTGTCGCATCGCGGCACAAATTTGAGCATTTTAACGCGAAAACGCTCTATTCTAAGCCCGTTAAAAGGATTTGACGATGTTCTCGACCATTTTCTTGGCATCAGATAAGAGCATCATTGTGCTGTCCTGATAGAAAAGCTCATTGCCGATACCGGCATAGCCAGAGC
>JARFRJ010000454.1 GCA_029287305.1 Hyphomonas sp.
AATCCCAAGCAGGCCAAGCGCGCCGATAATGCCAATAAAGCCAAGCGGCAGATTAAACAGCCAGATGCCGAAAAACGCCATCCCAACCGATAAAAATCCAGAAACTAGGATTAAAAGCGCCAGCCGGAAGGAATTGAAAACAAGGGCGACCGCGCCTGTCATTAGAAGGATCAGAGGCACCGCTAAAGTCGCCAAATTACTCACCGCATTGCCACTTTCTTCGGCTTCACCACCAAATTTAATCTCATATCCGCTTGGGACAGAAAACTCAGCCGCGTCCAGCCTGTCCTGATATTGGGCGAGGATCGGCGCTGGCAGGGCATAAGGCTCTATAAAGGCCTGAATGACATTGACGCGCTGATTATCCTTTCTGGAAATAACTGCCGTATCTGGGGTTAGCTGCATCTCGCCCAGCGCAGCCAAGGGCACGCCAAGTGCGCCGGGGCGCGAGGCAATGGTTTTACTGCGCAAATCAGACAAGTCACCGCGCCGGACATCATCGGCGATGACGCGCACAGGCAATTCCTCCACGCCCTCCAGGACGCTTCCAGCGATGACGCCTTCCAGTTCTGCGTTCAGATCACCGGCTAGTTGCGTCAGGCGTGTGCCCGTCATGGCGGTCGCCTGTTCATCTGCGGCAAAGGTGAGCTGCGGCGCGCCGCGTTTCAGGCTGGCGCGTGTATAGGTCACGCCGGGCGTTTCGGCCAGAATGCGCCGCGCATCGTCCCCAAGCGTGCTGAGCTTGGCCAAATCATCCCCATAGATAAGAAGCTCAATCGGCGCGGCGATTGGCGGGCCCTGTTCATATGGGGTGACGAGAAACTCCGCGTCCGGAAAAGCGGTGCGAACATCGGACTGGACCTGCCCGACAATATCGCGCACACGGTCGGCACTGTCCAATTGGACCCAGCCATTGGCGGCGCTGACCACGCCCACAGACAGGTTGAAAGCGTTATAATAGACGCGCGGTGGTGCTTCGCCAATGGTCCAGTTTACTTCCAGCACGCCTTCATTTTGCTTCAGGATTTCACTGGCGCGCTCGGTTGCTGCCACTGTTTCTGCAATCGAGGCTTCCGGCGATAGGGACAGAGCGATTTGCATTTGATCCCGTTCGGTCTGCGGGAAGAATTGCGAGGGCAAGCCAAAGCCAAGATAAAAGCCCAAAAAGGCTGGGATCACGCCTATGGCAATGCCGAGTGGCGGGAACCTCAAAACCTTCTCAATGCTCCAGCGATAGCCATCGCTGACCCAGTCAATCGCCAGCCCATCCCGCCACCAGCGCTTTTGCGGGGATGTAAAGGAACGATTATCAACCCATCCCGCCACCGCAGGAATGACCGTCATGGCCACAAGGAAGGAGGACACAACCGAGAAAATCACCGATACGCCAATCAAACCGACCAATTCCCCGGCCCCGCCTGGCAGGCGTGCAATCGGCACACAGGCAAGCGCTGTGGTCAAGGTTGAGGCGGCAAGAGGCGCAAACAGATGAGACAGGCAGGCATCAATGGCGGCCAGTTTTCCAAATCCGTGCTGGCGCTTATATTCATATTCATCCACAACAACGATGGCATTATCGATCAACAGGCCAAGAGAGATAATCAACCCTGTCACAGACATCTGGTGTAGTGGAATATTGAAAAAGCGAAACAGGATCAGGACGAGGCAGATCGTCAAAGGTAGGGCCAAGCCAATCACCAGAGCCGAGCGCCAGCCCATAATGATGAACAAGACCGCAAACACGATCAAAGCCGAATATCCGAGGCTTTGCGCTAGGCCATTTAATCTGGCTTCTGTATACTCACTTTGGTCAAAGGCGAGGCGTATATCAATGCCTTGCGGCGCACTGGCTTTGAAATTGTCCAATATGTTGCGCGCGCTTTCGGCCCATATATCCACCCTCTGCTGAGGCTGGATATAGGCACCAACAAGAATGGATCTTTCTCCATCGGTAAAGTTCAATACATTAGCGGGGCTTTGAAAGCCCTTCTTGACCTCGGCAATATCGCCGACGCGCAGCGCCGACCCGTCGGCACGCTGAATGAGCGGCACATCGCGAATGCGCGAAATCGAATCGAATGCGCCGCCAATCTCTAGGCTGAGATTGCTGTTATCAGGTCTGAATTGGCCGACCGGAATGCGCGCATCGGCTTGGCGGATTAGCTCGGCCGCCTGAGCTGTGGACAAGCCACCTGCCGACAATTCCCGTGCATTCATAATGACACGGATTTCTTCATTTGGCAGGCCAAAGGTTTCAACCAGTTCTGTCCCGGGAAGGTTTTGGAATTTATCCCGTAAATCCTGGGCCATACGCGCCATAATGGCGAGCTGTTGATCATCGCTGCCTTGCGCAACCAAGGCAACTAGAAAAGTTGTTGCGCCGACATAGGCGCGGCGAATATCCTGCACGCGCGCTTCGGCTGGCAAGGAGGCGCGGGCCACTTCCACTTGTTGATTGATCCGCGTCCAGGCATCATCAACCTCTGACTCAGTCAAGGTTTCATCAAGGTCGAGACCGATCTGGGCAACATTGGCGCGTGACGTTGAGTTCAGTTCAACAATTTCAGGCAATTCGCTTAAAGCCGTTTCAATCGGCTTGGTCACCAGCGCTTCTATACGCTCCGCATCCGCCCCGGGCATGGTGACCAGAACATAACCATAGCGCTCTACAAGGGTTGGGTCTTCCTGTCGCCCAAGCGTCAGGATCGCGCCGAGACCGCCGGCAAGCGCCAGCAAAATTGCCAAAAATGTGAGGCGCGGCAGGCGGTAAAAAATCGTATACCACATTCTCTATTGCCCTTTTGAGGGGAGGCGCACAGCTTGGGCCTCTATCGGGGTCACGCTTTGGCCGGGTACAAATCGCGCCAGACCGGAGACAATATAGCGCTCTCCATCGCGCACTGTTCCGCGCACATAAACGCGATCGCCTTCAGAATG
>JARFRJ010000443.1 GCA_029287305.1 Hyphomonas sp.
GCTTTTGGATGCTGATGGCCAGGTGGTTGAAGCGCAGCTTTTAAAGCTTGGTTTTCGCCATATTGACGTTTCTGGCCGGCGCTTGAAAATCAATGGCAAGGCCGTGACACTGATTGGCGTCAACCGCCATGATCATCATCCTGAAAATGGCAAAACCGTCTCTGTCGACGAGATGCGCGCTGAACTCACCTTGATGAAACAGCATAATATCAATGCGGTGCGCACAGCCCATTATCCCAATGATCCGGCCCTGCTCGATTTATGTGATGAGCTTGGCCTATATGTCATCGATGAGGCCAATGTCGAAGCGCATGCGCGCTATCGACAAATTGCGCTGCGCGGCGACTATCAGATGGCGATTATTGATCGCACAGATCGGATGATACGCCGCGACCGCAATCATGCTTCTATCATTGGCTGGTCGAGCGGAAATGAAGCTGGATTTGGCCCCTGTCATGGCGCGGCGGCCGCGCTCGCCAAATCGCTCGATCCGACGCGATTTATCCAATATGAAGGCGCGGTGTGGCCTCGCTTTGGCGTTTGTGATGATACGTGCCTGCCCAAGGCTCTACAGAAACCGGAACAGAGCGAGCTTATCGCGACCGATATTGTCTGCCCGATGTATGCCTCCATAGAGATGATCACAGAATGGGCGCAATGGGCAGAAGAGACAGGATTGGATGACCGCCCGCTGATCCTGTGTGAATTTTCCCATGCCATGGGCAATTCCAATGGGTCTCTGGTGGATTATGTCGATGCGTTTTTTGACTATCCGGCCCTCGGGGGTGGCTTTGTCTGGGATTGGCGCGATCAGGGGCTGGCCGAATACACAGAGACCGGCGCGTTTTACTGGGCTTATGGGGGCCATTATGGCGAGACACCGCATGATGCCAATTTCAATTGCAATGGGCTCACGGGCCCCGATAATGCGCCCCACCCTGCCCTGATAGAGTATAAATGGGCCGCCCGCCCGGTTAAATCCACGCATTTAGGGGCGATGAAAATCCAGTGCGAAAACCGCCGGAGTTTTACCGATACCTCTGATCTTGAGCTGAAATGGGAGATAGAGCGCGGCGGAGATATTCTGAAAAGCGGCACGTTAAGCCCCATCATCGCGCCAGGCATGCAGGAGATCATTGATCTAACGCGTGAGGCGATTGCTTTTGGCGATCGCCCAACGCATTTGAACGTGAACTGGACCCTCAAACAGGCGACCTCTTGGGCCGAGGCCGGACACTGCCTTTCCTCAGATCAATTTGTTCTGGATGCTGGCCAACAGACCAAAACAACTCAACACACTTTTCCAAATATCAGATCAGGCACTTTTGCCCCTGTGGAAATAGGGAATTGGAGCCTGCATAGTGACGATCAGGGCGATCTTTCAAAGCTCACTTATCAGGGCGAGGCCTATATCACGCAAATGCCAAGAGCGCGGCTTTGGCGTCCCCCGACCGATAATGATCGCGGCCCTCCCGGCCCGCCAGATGCGCTGACCAGCCCAGCGGCGCGATGGGCCGCGCTGGGGCTGGACCAACTTCAAAGGATCAAGACGGAAAGATTTCATAGCGCAGGCGACGCCCTTGTTCAGATTGGCTTAAAGCATAACTGGCAAGGCCAGGATGGCCATATAATGCGCCATGATACGCTGTGGACATTGGCCCCTGATCGGCTGCATGTTCAAGAACGCATCCATATGCCAGAGGTTTGGGAGGATGTCGCCCGGATCGGTATACGCTTTGAAATGCCGTCCCGTTTTGAGAGTTTGCACTGGTATGGTCGTGGACCTTTGGAAACCTATCCGGACCGATATCTATCGCAGAAAATCGGCCTGTGGTCGTCCTCTGTGGCGGCACAATATCACCCCTATGTGCGCCCGCAGGAATATGGCGCTCATGAAGAGACCCATTGGTTTTCTTTATCAAATTCAGATAGATGCAGCCTGAAGTTCATATGCCCGCGGCCCTTATCCTTTACCGCACGTCCGCATCATGATGTGGACCTTGCCCGCGCCGAAACCCTAGCAGAGCTTCAGATCAGAGACACAATAGAGATCGCGATTGATGCCCGGCAAAGAGGACTTGGCACAGGCGCATGTGGCCCGGATACACGACAAGCCTATCGCATAAAGCCGGGACTTTATACATTCGACTGGGCGATAGAGACTTTATAGGCTAATTGCGAACCACCTCGGCAAAAAGCGCTATTTTCAAACAGATTTACAGGATTTGAATGTACCCTGAATGGTGGGCGGTAACGGGTTCGAACCGCTGACCCTCTCGGTGTAAACGAGATGCTCTACCAACTGAGCTAACCGCCCCTGAAATTCAGGAAAGCCCTATATACAACGCCCTAATCAGTCTGCAAGCCTTTTCTCCCAAGTGACAGCGTCAATCAATCGGGAAAAAAGGGGCAGATCATACCCGCAACCGCTTTAGGCTTGCCGGTAAATGCAAGCGAACCGCATTTTAATGCGGACGCGGCGCATCTTCCTTAGCTGAGCGCACCCCGGCCCCGGAAAGCAAGGCTTGCAAGGCCGCCTCATCCTCTTCAGACCATTTAATCGGCTTAATCGGATGCTTTAAGGCCCGCGAGTAGACTTCATCGATTTCCTTGACCGGGATAATTTCCAAATGGTCTTTGACTGTCTCTGGAATATCAACGAGGTCTTTTTCATTTTCAGCGTGGATCAGAACGGTTATGATGCCGCCGCGCAAGGCTGCAAGCTGCTTCTCCTTCAGTCCACCTATCGGCAGAACGCGCCCACGCAGGGTTACCT
>JARFRJ010000511.1 GCA_029287305.1 Hyphomonas sp.
CCTTTGTTTACCCTTAATTCCTTAGGGAAAATATTTGTCTCATGGGCAAGTAAATTTTTATTTTCTTGGTTCATTTTTATACGCTTCATCCATAGCTGCGTAAACGTCTTCTGTTGGACCGTATACTCGTAAAACACCTTCATCAAGCCAGATAAGCTTAGTACATATTCTTTTGAGTAATGCTCGGTTATGGCTGGCTATGACAGTGATCCGTGAATGGTCGACAACATTGTTCATGCGTTCAGCCGCTTTATTCTGAAACTGCCTATCACCAGCTCCAATCCATTCATCTAAAAGTAGAATTTCATGCTCAAAAGAGGTGGCTATAGAAAAAGAAAGGCGCATTGCCATACCTGATGAATAGGTCCTGACAGGAAAATCAATAACGGACTCCAATTCACTGAACGCGATGATATCATCCATTTTTGCTCGAATTTCACCCTGACTCAGCCCCTTTATGATACCCCGTAAAACTATGTTTTCTCGCCCTGTAGCGTTACGCTGAACACCTAAATTGACGCTAAACATCGATGTCACCTTGCCTTTTATCGACAAGGACCCGGCGGTCGGTGTATAAATTCCTCCCAAAACACGTAAAAGTGTCGATTTACCAGACCCATTACGTCCGACAAGGCCTATACCCTCCCCTTCCTCTATATCAAAGGAGATATTTTCCAACGCAGTCAAATAATGACCAAATTTTGATCTGTGCAAATTCTTTAAATTGCCTGAACTTAAACTTTCAGACGATTTGTACCCAAATATGGGATAATGCAAAAATATGTTACGCGCAGATATATTTGGCATAATTATAACCAAAAAACAATTCGGTGACGAAATAAAGAAAAAACAATCAACGTCACAACAGAACCTATTAGTGTCATGCAGGATACATAGAGCCAACTCACCCAAGCTATTTCGGAGTTGATCAAAGGACCTCTAAAAATTTCAATTAAGTGAAAAAATGGGTTCCACCATAAATAGGTCATCAACGACCCCATTTGTTCCGGCATCCATAAGACCGGCGACAAAAAAAGCATAACTCGCATTATTGTGGCAACTAAGTATTCGATATCGCGAAACCGAGTGCAAATTGTACCAAGTAATATTTTTATCCAGAAAATGTTTATCAGCAATAGCATCAAAGCTGGCACAACAAGATACACTTGACGAGAAGCAGGGAAGCGGAAATATAAAAATACGAATACAATAACCACGGCTGTTAAAACAAAAGTGAACAGTTCGCGCACGATAGCCTTAAACGCATAAAGCGATAAAGGCAGATGATCATTCTTAATCCATTTTTCTGCACTGATAAAGACTTTGGACGCCATAGTAATTGCCGCGCTTAAAAAGCTAAAAATAAAGTATCCAACAGCCATATAGACATAATAGTAAGTAGGATTAGATTCCGACATCATGCTGCCAAAGATCAGAATTTTGACCGCTACGAAGCCAAGAAAAGATATTATGATCCAGAATACACCGATAAGGGATCGCCGATAGGTCATAATAAATTCATTCCAGGCCAGAGCGGACCATATCCGCCAGGCCAAGACACCAGCCCGCAAATCTTCCAGCGTTCGAATCAACTGAAAGCGTTGCGGTTTATATTGTTGTAAAGAGTCTTCGGTCTCTTGGGCCATACTATCAATAATTGTGTTTGTCCTAATACTTAAAATTGGTAAAAGCAGGATTTTTCTGCCATTTCCAATGGGTTCAAACGATAGCTTTACAAGCATTGCTGCCAGTAAGCAGCTAGCTTAAATCATTGACAATCGCAAGACATCTTATCATATATTTAAATTTGAACTGATTCCTATAACCCAGCCTAACCAAGCCCGATCATTGGGCTCAATCTTTTCAGGGTCTGTATGCCTTTTTTGCCTTGTTTGATTTGAAGTCAAGGCCTGATGTGTGCAACCCTTATTATTTAGCGAGGGCGTATCAGGCCTTGACCCTTTGTGATTGGTACACGGCCAAGGGGGTGAGCCCACTCAGCGATATGCGCTAGAGTGGTGTTATAGTTTACGCGCCATGCCTAAATTATCCGTTGGGTATGGGGCAGGTTATCGAAGGCACGTTCATTGAGACATTTATCGCGCAGCCGTCTATTAAAGCTCTTCATGAAGGCATTTTATTGATATCTTCTCTCAAAAAGGACTCTGCAAATTCCTGGCTTAGTTTTCAGGCGCTGGGTCAAGCCTTAAAATCACTGCCAAACTGTTTGAAGAACCGGGACCGGCTCACACATCCACCCCGATAGATATTTGTAAGTCAGCAATACCCAGTCCTGATTTGTATAAAACGTACTTATGCTTATCCCAAACCTATCCGCGTGAAAGGGTATAATTGGGCGATTCGCGCGTCATCGTCACATCATGCACATGGCTTTCGCGCAAGCCTGCCCCGGTGATCTGAACAAATTGGGCGTTTGCATGCATATCTGCGATGGACGGTGCGCCGATATAGCCCATCGCCGCGCGCAGGCCACCGACCATTTGATGAATAATCGGACCGATCGGCCCCTTAAACGGCACTTGGCCTTCAATACCTTCTGGAACCAGTTTATCCGAGGCGGCATCTTTTTGAAAATACCGGTCGGCAGAGCCACGCGCCATCGCGCCAAGTGACCCCATGCCGCGATAGGATTTGTAGCTGCGTCCCTGATAGAGGAATACCTCACCGGGGGCCTCATCTGTTCCGGCAAAGATAGAGCCCAGCATCGCCGTAGAGGCGCCCGCCGCAATGGCTTTGGCAAAATCACCTGAAAACTTGATCCCGCCATCGGCGATGACGGGAATGCCTGCAGGCTTGGCAACTTTCGCGCAAGCTTCTATTGCCGTCAATTGCGGGACACCTACGCCTGCGACAATGCGGGTTGTGCAGATTGAGCCTGGACCGATACCGACCTTAATCGCATCTGCGCCGGCCTCAATCAGAGCTTGTGCCGCCTCGCTGGTCGCAATATTACCGGCAATAATTTGTGCTTTGGGGGCCGCTGCCTTGACCTGCTTGACGGCATCAATCACGGCTTTGGAATGGCCATGCGCGGTGTCGATGACAATCGCGTCGGCTCCAGCCTCCAAAAGCGCTAGGCTTCGCTCAAACCCCGCCTCGCCAACCGTTGAAGCGGCGGCCACACGTAATTGACCCTGATCATCCTTGGCGGCATGCGGGTTCAGCTTGGCCTTGTCCATATCCTTGACTGTCAGCAGGCCGAGACACTGATTTTTGTCATTCACGATAATCAGCCGCTCAATCCGGTTTTCATGCAAGAGGCGTCGAGCCTCTTCCTGCGAGATATCTGCGCGCGCAGTGACCAGTTTGCGGGTCATCAATTCAGAGATGGGACGTGACCGATCTTTCGCAAAACGCACATCGCGATTGGTGATAATGCCCAGCAATGTCGCATCCTCTGCAACCACGGGAATACCGGAAAAGCCACGGCGCTCTTTTAATTCCAATAGCTCCGCCAAGGTCGCATCCGGCCCTATGGTGACCGGGTTCATGACAACGCCGCTCTCATATTTCTTGACCTGGGCGACCTCTCCGGCCTGTTCCTGAACCGATAGATTACGGTGGATAACGCCCATCCCGCCTGACTGGGCAAGCGCTATCGCTAGGCGCGCTTCTGTCACCGTATCCATCGCCGAGGATAAAAGGGGAATGTTAAGACGGATATTTTTGGTCAGTTGAGTGGATGTAGACACTTCTGATGGCAGAACATCACTGGCACCGGGGACGAGAAGCACATCATCAAAGGTCAAAGCCTGTCGAATTTGCATATTGCTGTTCCTTTTTGACCTCCTAGGCGAGTCGGGTCAGCAAAGCAAGTTTCAGATATGCGATAATTTGGCAGCCCCTATTGAGGGACCGCACGCGCCTTTCAGGGCAAGGCACTGCACAGCGCTTCCTATAGATCAGAAAGCTGGTCCAAAGCCGCCTGTAACTTGGCGCGCCGCCTTTCTCCATCACCCTTGCGGCCTCTTTGCTCATCAACAATTTCGCTGGGCGCTCTGGACAGGAAAGCCGAATTGGACAGCTTGGCTTCAAGCCCTTTAATCTCCTTGTCCAGCTTGGCGATGTCTTTTATCAGACGCGCTTTTTCCACCTCCAGATCAATCAGGTCTGCCACCTGCAAGGCAAGGCTCGCCTCCCCCAGCACCAGACGCACAGACCCTGTTGGAGCCGCCTCAGCGATTGTCACCGCCCCGAGACGCGCCCGGCGACTGATCACCGCCTCATGGCGCGATAAACGCTCAAGACTTTGAGCACTCGCACCGATGAGACAGAGCGCCGGTTTAGCCCCTGCCGGAATATTCAGAACGCCGCGCACAGCCCGTATTTCAGAGATAAACGCCATAACCCAATCAAGTTCTGCGTCCGCGGCCTCATTGTGATAGCTTGCATCAAAGTCTTGCAAAGGCTGTAGCATTAAAAATCCAGGGCGCGCCTGCGCAAGTTTTCCCCATAATTCTTCCGTAATGAAGGGCATGAAAGGATGCAGGGATTTGAGCATTTCATCAAATACCCATCCGGCAACCCGGCGCGTCTCTGCGATCAACCCAGTATCATCTCCTGAAAGGATGGGTTTGATAAGCTCCAAATACCAATCGCAATAGATATTCCAGATAAAGCGGTAATTGATATCTGCTGCATCATTAAAGCGATATCCGGTAAGGGCGTCTTGCATATCGTGACGGGCCCGGGCCAATTCGCCGATAATCCATTGATGTGTCGGATGGATAATATCCGCCGGATCAAGGCATTGACCGAATTCAACCTCATTCATCTGGCAAAATTTCGCGGCATTCCAGATTTTGGTCGCGAAATTTCGATAGCCTTCAATCCCTGATTTAGACAGGCGAATATTGCGCCCCTGCGTCGCCTGCCGAGCTAGGAAAAAGCGCAAGGCATCGGCGCCATAGTCATCAATCAAGGTTAGAGGGTCGAGCACATTACCCTTGGATTTAGACATTTTCTGGCCCTTCTCATCAAGGACCAACGCATGAATATAGACATCTCGAAACGGGACGTCTCCCATAAATTTCAAGCCCTGCATCATCATCCGCGCCACCCAGAAAAAGATAATATCAAAGGCGGTGACCAGAACCGCGCCGGGATAATACATCTTCAATTCGGGTGTCTCATCCGGCCAGCCAAGCGTTGAAAACGGCCAGAGCGCGGATGAAAACCATGTGTCGAGCACATCCTCATCCTGGACCAGTAGCGCGGTCCCGTCAGGCTCGACAAAATCGCAGGCTAGCGCCTCCTCACGGCTTGCCAGACGCCAAAGGCCGGGTCGATCCGCTTTGGCTTTTTCAAGCGCGCCTTGCTCGGTTAATGCAGAATAATGTCGCCCTTCGGGCCCATACCAGACCGGGATGCGATGGCCCCACCAGAGCTGGCGCGAAATACACCAGGGCTGAATATCCTCCATCCAGTTATAATAGGTCTTTTCCCAATTGGCTGGCACAAAACGCGTCTTCTCTTCCCGGACAGCCTCGATCGCCTCCTCAGCCAGAATTTTAGCATTGACATACCATTGATCGGTCAACCAAGGCTCAATCACAACGCCCGAGCGATCCCCGAAAGGCTGCTCAATCTTGCGTTTTTCAATCTCATGCATCAGGCCTGCAGCTTCAAAATCTGCCACCACTTGTTCGCGCGCCTTAAAGCGGTCCAGCCCGTGATATTTAGGGGGAATCCCAAGCGTATCCGCCGCTTCACCGGCAATAATCGCGCCGCGCGGATCAAGGATGTTGAGCATTTCCAGATCATGACGCTTGCCAACCTCATAATCATTGAAATCATGCGCCGGTGTGATCTTGACCGCGCCTGATCCTTTCTCCGGATCGGGATATTCGTCCGCGACAATTGGAATACGCCGCCCAATCAGCGGCAGGACTATCTCCTGGCCGATCAGGCTTTGATAGCGCGCATCGTCTGGATGCACCGCGACAGCACTATCGCCGAGCATGGTCTCTGGGCGCGATGTGGCAACCACAATATAATCACGCGGTTCTGTGCCGATCGGCTCGCCAGCCTCATCATAGAGCGGATGCTCATAAGTGACACCATCGGCCAATGGATAGCGCAAATGCCAATAATGACCCGGCACTTCTTTCAGTTCAACTTCAAGGTCTGAAATGGCCGTCTGAAAATGCGGGTCCCAATTGACGAGGCGCTTATCCCGGTAAATCAAGCCTTCCTCATAAAGCGAGACAAACACTTGACGCACTGCCATGACCATTTGATTGTCCGGGTCGGTACGCTCCCCCATGGTAAATTTCAGACGCGACCAGTCACAACTGGCCCCGAGGCGTTTGAGCTGACCGATAATTTGACCCCCCGACGCCTCTTTCCAATCCCAAATTTTTTCAACAAAGGCAGGTCGGCCAAGGCTGGCCCGGCTTTCATTGCCGCCAGCTTCTGCCATTTGCCGCTCGACCACCATTTGTGTGGCGATCCCGGCATGATCCGTTCCGGCTTGCCATAATACATTCTTGCCCTGCATTCGCGCATAGCGGATGAGAATGTCCTGCAGCGTATTATTCAACGCATGCCCCATATGCAAAACACCTGTTACATTGGGCGGTGGAATAACAATCGCATAAGGCTCTGCGTCCGGATCACCTGATGGGGCAAAACAGTTCGACGCCTCCCAATCGGCATAAATCCGGGCCTCTGCCGTTTTGGCATCAAAAAAGGGGTCCAGCATGGTCGGCTCCTATAGCGTGAACAGGGAGTTAAATCGTCGAAGGCATGATCTAGAACTGCGCAGACTAAAGCGCAAGGTCACGCCCGGTCTTGGCGAGTTTATACACGCTGCAATACATGTCCTGCGGCATGGGCTGGGTCATCTCATAGAGCCGTTCATAATAGGAGCGAGCGATGCGCCAGACCCCATCAGCCTCTTTCACATATTCATCAAAATATTCCGACGCGCCGCTAATAATCACGCGATGATTGAGATCATGATAGATATCCTGCAGGCTCCACTGGCCTGTCGCCGCCGTCTCGCTGGCGATCTCTATGCGCGGATGATGCACTTGATGTGAGCTCGCCGCTTTAGAATGGAAGGATTGGCCCATAAACTCAATGATGGCCGCGCGCCCGGTCTGCTCGACAGTATAAATGCCGCCTTCAAATTTGATATAGGCATCCTCTGTCAGACAATTGCCGAGCGCTTCCAGATCGGCAATATCCAGTGCGCGAACATAGCGATATTTCAACTGTTTAATCGCCTCTATGGCGGCAAGATTATATGTCATACTATCCTCATTTTTAAATTATCCTCCCTCAGCGAGGGTCACGCCTCCCTCGCCATACCCTGTCAGGACCAAAC
>JARFRJ010000514.1 GCA_029287305.1 Hyphomonas sp.
CCGGGCGCCAATCCGTGATCAATTCATGCACCGGTCCTGCGCCAATCTTGATATGCGCACAATCGGCAGAAAACTCTATGTGCACAGTGTGATGTGTTTGACCTAATATAACGATCCAATCGGGACTTTGTCCTTGCGAGGACCGCGCGGCGCGGCGCGCTTTCAGAGCATGGGCATAGGCGGCTGCGCAAATCCGGTAGGTATTTTGCACATCTATTGCCTTAACGCCTTGAAAGCCGTCTGGAAATTCATCCTTGATATAGGCAGTGGTGATATTGCCTGTGCGAAAGCGTGCCTCGTCCATAACCGCCGCAATAAAAGGAATATTGGCTTGAATGCCTTCAATATGAAACCGGTCTAGGGCGGCGGCCTGGGTATCAAGAGCAATATCCCGGCTGGCCCCATGGGTAACAAGCTTGGCAATCATCGGATCATAAAACATGGAGATTTCATCGCCTTCGCGCACACCGCTATCTATGCGAACCTGACCGTCCTCAAGAGCGCCTTCTTGAGGGGTATAAAACCGTCTCAGTCGGCCAATAGAGGGCAGAAAATTACGATAGGGGTCTTCGGCATAAATGCGGGTTTCCACCGCCCAGCCAGAGATCTGCAACATATCTTGGGATAAGTTTAATTCATGCCCAGAAGCGGAGCGAAGCATCTGCTCGACAAGATCAACGCCGGTAATCATTTCGGTCACTGGATGCTCGACCTGCAATCTCGTATTCATTTCCAGAAAATAGAAGGTCTTATCGACACCAGAGGCGACAAATTCAACTGTGCCTGCGCTGTCATATTGCACAGCTTTCGCCAGTGCGACCGCCTGTGCCCCCATTTTTGCCCGTGTTTCTGCATCAAGAAGTGGGCTGGGGGCCTCTTCAATAACTTTTTGATTACGCCGCTGAACCGAACATTCTCTTTCAAATAGATAGACACAATTGCCATGCATGTCGCCCATCACCTGAATTTCAATATGCCGGGGTTCAAGAATAAATTTCTCAATAAAAATGCGGTCATCGCCAAAAGCATTCTGGGCTTCAGCCTTCACCGCCGGATAGCCTTCTGCGACATCTTTATCATCATAGGCCACGCGGATACCTTTGCCGCCGCCTCCGGCAGAGGCCTTGATCATCACAGGATAGCCAATCTCATTGGAGATTTTAACCGCTTGCTCTGTCGTTTCAATCAATCCCATATGGCCCGGAACGGTAGAAAC
>JARFRJ010000116.1 GCA_029287305.1 Hyphomonas sp.
CCGGTAGACTGGACCAAGCGATTACTTGCCGAATTTCCAAAAGCCTGGCGGGTCTAAAACACCCGTTTTAAGCAAGATCTAATTTTTTCCATAATTGATCGTTTCTGATATGCGAGTTTGAGTTTCCTTTTTGGTTCGCCCTTGTCTTTCATACCGCGCGCGCAAATCGCACGGCATTGAGACAGTCGCCGCCGGCGAGAGCCCTCTGATGAACGGGAATTTGTCAAATGAGGTTGGGATCGCTTGGGGGAGGAAAGAGCGGTGCGCAGCGCCAGACTTCAAATATCCCGTCTTGCAAGACAGACCGGCATGCCGTACGAAAATAGGATATAAATAAAGCACGGACGAAACGGGCATTTTCATTCACACACACGTCTACCCATATCCTTTCAGGTGCATTGCCCAAACGTGCCATAGATAAATTATATAGACGCGCAAGATAGGCTGCGTCACAGGGGAGAAATGTTGATGGAAAGTGCAACCCTTGAAAGGGACGAGAAAACAGATGGGCACCTGACTGGCTATCGTTCGAAAGCCTATCGGACATATGTCCTTGTGGCTCTGACGCTGGTTTACACGCTCAACTTTATTGACCGCAATTTGATCGGTATTCTGGCCGAACCGATTATAGTCAGTTTCAGCTTAAGCGATACCCAATTTGGCATTCTTGCCGGCTGGCCATTTGCGATCTTCTATGCGGCTTTGGGATTACCTATTGCGATGGCGGCGGACCGCTATAATCGGGTAAAAATTATCAGCATATGCATTATCCTCTGGTCTATTATGACGGCGCTTTGCGGTCTGGCACTTGGCTTTTTGACACTGGTCCTGTTTCGCATTGGCGTCGCGGTTGGTGAGGCCGGATGTACCCCGCCCGCCAATTCTATCATTGGGGATTATTATCCGGCCAAACATCGGGCGACCGCGCTCGGTATCTACTCTATGGGGGTCACTTTAGGGGCCGTGATGGCCTATTTGCTGTCTCTTATACACATCTCCGAGCCCACGAGACGAACA
>JARFRJ010000122.1 GCA_029287305.1 Hyphomonas sp.
TTTTGGTAGAGTCTTCATAAGCTATGGAGACTATTATGAAGCGATACCGGTTCAGCGAGGAACAGATGGTAAGGTAATCCCCTCGTTTTTAGCAGGGGTCTGACGTAGACTGTTTTTAAGCGGCATGTTTCATGTGCTGCTCAAGTTTTTGGGTGGGGGTTATGCCCGCCTATGGTCACATAGGGCCTTTCATTGTTGTAAGTCCAGAGCCACTTTGTGGCGGAAGCTTGCGCCGCTTCGATGCTGGCAAAGATATGTTGGTTCAGCCAATCATATCTGACCGTTCGATTGTAGCGCTCCACGCAAGTATTTTTCTGCGGCATGCCGATCAGGCGGGCCGACAAGCTTGGCCGACAAGCCTAGCCCGGCCAAAGCATGGCTTGCGGGGCGACTAGCCCGGGCAAACCGCAGAAACTTTGGGCGATATGTGCTTTAAGGGTGTTTCAGATGAGGACATCCCATCAGAGCAGGTTTGCTTGCATAGGCCGGGTTTTGGTCCTCAGCTGTGAAACCACTGATAATTGTTTTCGAGAATTTTAAAGTCTTGCTCAGGGGGGGCTCGGCTGTTGATATCCGCTTTTTGATAGATTCTATATAATAATCCGGTTCATATACGCCGTCGAAATCATCTGGCCATTTAGTTCTATTAAACCATTGATGATCTTCTTTCTCCAGTTCAAACTCGGGATAAAGTTCATAAACATGATGCATAAACTCATGCTGCAGCCATTGTGGGATATACGACCGGCGTTCAATCGTTGAATAAGGACCTTTCCCTAAATGTGCGGGCTTTCTGATAATCCACATATCATCCGCTATGAAAATAGGTTGGCCATAATGCGAGCGACCCATTCCGCCTGTAATAAATGTCTCAGAATATTCGGACCCATCTCCTGGAACAGGCGATGGGTAAATTAACCAATAAGCATCTGTTTGATTTTGGACTGTCAGCGGAAGGGTCGAGACGATGTTCCGTCCCCTAGGGATTGCAAAAAAAGCGTCACTCCCAACATTGAATGAGACACTTGGGCACTCATCGACCTCATATAGGGAAAGTTTAAATCGTAATCCGCCGCTTATGGCTTCAACCCAGCGACCAAATATATCTGCCGCTTCTCGTAAAATAGCGCCATCATTTTCAAGAATAACAGGGTCTATCTCGCGCCTGACAATTTCAGTTTGGTTCAAATCACTTGGGTTCGTAGGGCGCTCGACATCCGCGCATGTTGGGATAAGCGCAGTGACACGATACTCACCTGTGGCGGGTTGATCGCCATAATCGACAATATCTTCCATCATACGCATAGCATAATAAGCGACAGGATGCCCTGCCATAACCGTATGATTGGCAAACTGATACCCTGGAAAACTAACCCCGACATCCCAAATCCGTGAGCCATAAGGCTGTTCTTGGAAAATGGCTTTGACCTTTTCGCGTGCACTTGCATAGTCATTATTGAGGACATCATCACTGGCATAAATAAGGGTTTCAAGACTTTTGACATATGACGGCTCGAATGTGTCTCTGTCTTCTGTATTTGTATAAAAGTCATAAAATTGGTCGCTCACGACTTCGACTTTACGAATTGCGCGGGCTGAATTGCCACTTTTATCGCTTGCCTCATAAATGATTTCATATGAGCCAAGCCGCTCTATATTGACGCTGCCAGATATGCTGACCTCTATATCGCCATCCCGGTTATCCTTTGCACTCGCGCCTGCATCAGAATAATTTATGCCAATCTGATGGACCATAGATGGATCGCCTGCGATTGATATCACAGGCGGTATCACATCAATATTGCTCACAGGCGGCGGGGTCGAGTTTGAATTGTCAGACCCACATCCCGTCAGAACACCCCCTAATAAAAGACACAGCGTAATTTGTGATAAATTCTTCATTTGCTTTACCCCCCCCCGGCCCTCAAATCCTTAGGCCCTCACCTTTTGATTCTAATTATATTATTCGAAAAAAAATATAGGGTATTTTTTGATTTAAGCAATTCTCAAGGGCAGCGTTCAAATTTTGCGGATTTTTAGACTATGTCCGCGCTAAGGCGTTTAGAGTTCTTTTGGACGCGCCTCAGGCGCTTTAAAGTGAAGACTCTAATATCGAAACTGCCTTTTGACGCGTCTCATTTTGCGGTCCGGCCTGGCTACAGA
>JARFRJ010000125.1 GCA_029287305.1 Hyphomonas sp.
CGCCCCGGCTTGTAATCGCTCGGCCACAAGTTCAAATATTTCCTCTATGCGCGGCGCAATGATGGTGGCTAAATCGCCTTTGCGCATTTGCGCGGATTGCAAATGACCATCCGGCCCCAATCTTGGGCACTCAATCAAATCCCCTTTGCCTGCCGCTTTATTATTTACATGACCATGAATTGTTTTCAGACGCTCTGCCGCCGCAAAAGTTGTGCCAATGCCCTGGGCAATATCACGCGTGACATGCAAGCCGCCTATGGGCAGGATAGAAAACCAGGCCGGTGCCCCGTTCAGAAATACCGCAGCGCTGGTCATGCCAGCCCCGCAATCAATGCAGATCGCGCCATTTGTCAGCTCATCATCAATCAGGCTCCCCATCGCGCTGGCAATCGGTGTCGGTACAAATTTGGCAATTTCCAGATGTGCCCGGCCAAGGCATTCAACAAGGTTTAATAGGAACGCTTCTGGGGCACGCACAAAACTCATCCTGACGCTGAGCGTTTGCGCATATTGACCTTCAGGGTCTTCAATACCTGTTTGCTCGTCCAGTTGATAAGTGACCGGATGTGCGGTCAAAAGCTCATAATCGGCTTGTTTCGCTTGGTTGAGCGCTGCCGCATTCACCCGTCTGATATCGCGTTTGGTCACAGATCGGCCCTTCATCGGGTGAGACGCTTCAATCCAGAGGCATTGCAGGGATAATCCGGTCACACCAAGGATCACCCGATCAATCCGCTCACCGGCCTGACTTTCCGCTTCATCTACCGCTGTACTGATAGCGGTGCTAAGCGCATCCATATCGGTTATTGCGCCCGCCTCAAAACCAATCGCTTGCTGACGGCCACCGCCAAGCAATGTGAATTTACCCGGATCGCGAGCCTCCCGCCGAGCGATCAGACAGGTGACCTTTGAGCTGCCCATATCAATGGCCGCAAATACTTCGCCAGGCTTTGGCCCTCCCGGATAGCCAACATATAAGCCTGTCATTCCCCAGATCCTGTGATCGTGCCCATCCTGTCCTGATTGTTTGGGGTCAAAAAGACCTGCTCACTATGGCGCAAGTCAATTTGGCTGATCGCCCGGTCCAATATCATATCTTCGGCCTGCAATTGCGCCAATCGCGAAACCGCTTCAGACAGGTTTTCATCACGCGGCAGACGCACCTTTATACCATTCACGAAAATAATATCCCATCGCCGCGCAGACACCCGCACAGCTCGGTCAATCCGGCTGGCCAAATCAGGAAACCTCTCAAAAGCATGGACAAGTGACGGGGCTGAGATATCTGCGCCCGGCCCGAATATCTGCAAGAGGCCTGCATCAGAGGGCTTCACGCTTGCGCCCGGAACAACCCGCCCCAAACTGTCGATCACCTGCCAGTCAGCCCCTTGTCGCCAGATCGCAATCGGGGCAACCGGATCGGCTGTAATGCGAATATGATTGGGCCAGAGACGATAGACGGTCACATTCATGACCAAGCCCGTCGCGTCTACAGCGTTTTGAATGCGCTGGGGCGAGGCACGAAACATATTATCACCGATTTTAAGCCGTGTTGCCGCCTCAACACGTATGCGTGTCGGGCCTTGAACGCCGTCTATAGATATCTGCGCCAGGGTCAGTCCAAAGGTTTCTGCACTCCGGTCAAATATCCGGGTCAGGCGATTTTCAATCTGTGGCATGGAGCCCCCCATCCAGGCCGCCCCTGCTACCATGATCGCCAATAAAAGCGCTATGCCGAGCAAAAGAGAGGACAGAGGCACTTTCTCCTCTGTTCCAGCCAATGCCTTGACCGGTTCCGAAGCCTTCGCACGTTTGCTTTTAATGGCAGGTTTCTTCACCTTCGACATGATGCATCCTCAATCATCCAAGCAACAAGATCAGCAAAACTATAGCCAGCATGCAGCGCCTGTTCCGGAACGAGGGAGGTCGGCGTCATGCCGGGCTGTGTGTTCGTTTCCAGAATCACCAGCCTGTCCTTATCCATATCATAGCGAAAATCAGAGCGCGAGACCCCGCGGCATCCAAGCGCCTGATGCGCTCTTAGTGCCGCTGCCCGGGCGCGCAGAGTGATAGAGGCGGGTAAATCTGCAGGCAGGATATGGTCAGAGCCCCCCGCCTCATATTTGGCTTCATAATCATAAAAGGCTCTGGCGGTGCAAATCTCTGTCACGCATAAAGCCCGCTCGCCCATGACGGCAACCGTCAACTCCCGGCCTGGAATATATTCTTCCGCCATTAAGCGATCTCCATAGGGCCAATCTTCGCGCAAAAGCTCCACCGCCGGACGATTGGACCCCTTATGCACATGTACAATCCCGAAACTGGAGCCTTCCGCGACCGGTTTGAGAACATAAGGCGGATCAAGAGGGTGCGCCGCCGCAGCGTCCTGCCGGGTGACCGCTTTATCCTTGGCAATATCAAGGCCTGCCCGCGCAAAGGCTGTTTTTGATTTCAGCTTATCCATGGCCAGCGCTGAGGCCAAAACACCTGAATGCGTATAGGGAATTTGCAGCCATTCAAACAGGCCCTGAACGCAGCCATCCTCACCCCAGGGGCCATGCAAGGCATTGACGATGACATCCGGGGCTTCCTGACGCAGGACCGCGCCCAAATCTGCGCCCGCATCGATACCAAAAGCGGGATATCCAGCCTCTTTGGCGGCGGTCAGGATCGCTTGGCCTGAAGACAGCGATACCGCTCGTTCAGAGGAAAACCCACCATAGACAACAGCCACGCGTTTCATGTTTTACCCCTAACGGCTCGTTTTCAGGTTTCAAGGCTTTATTTGGAGTTTATTAGACGCGGCCTTAAAACCTGATCCATTCTTATATGGGCCCTGATTTACACAAGCCTGTCAATTATGGCCGTTCCAAGGCAAGATGCGGCCAAGACGAGATGATATGTTAAATCTTTTGACATCTAAGAACACGCCAAACGTTCACTTTTTATTCTCTCTGCTGCACGCGGCCAATCCGGCGGACCTCCCAGCGTAAGTCAACGCCGCTTGTCTCCCGCACATGGGCGCGGACCAGCTCGCCCAAAGCTTCAATATCAGACGCCGTAGCGG
>JARFRJ010000238.1 GCA_029287305.1 Hyphomonas sp.
ATCGCCTCAATTGCATGAGCATTGGGACCGATAAAAATGATGTTCTCCCTCTCAAGGCGGCGGGCAAATTCGGCATTTTCTGATAGAAAGCCATAGCCTGGATGCACCGCCTCTGCGCCGCTCTGGCGCACAGCAGCAACAATTTTATCCTGAACCAGATAGCTATCCGAGGCGGCAGAGGCCCCAATATGAATGGCTTCATCGGCCATTTCGACAGCCATGGAATCAGCATCGGCATCTGAATAGACAATAATTGTTTGAATACCGAGCGCTTGGCAGGTTTTAATCACACGAACAGCAATCTCGCCGCGATTGGCGATAAGAATCTTTTTAAACATTAGAGCGCGTCCGAGCTAAAATGAACCAGTTGAGCGCTGTAATTTTTCGTCTCTGTTAGGAGCTGGTCACGCCGTGGTGCGGGCACCACAAGGGGGCAGCGACGCAGCAGAGGCGGAAAAGAACAAGCTGAAACGGTTTTATAGTGTATTGAATTCATATAATTATTTCCATTATAGCTTGGATGTCTTTTCCGCGCTGACAGCGTCAAAGCCATTGGACGATGCCCGCATCGCCCTGCCGTCTTTTCCTTGTCATCACAAAAAATCCATTCCATCAACCTGACCCATTTTAACTCGGGCACGCTCTAAGTCTACCTGTTTTAAAGCGCTTTAGATCAGGTCTAATGGCAGGTATCTGGCTTGTCTATCCTCTTCTATAAATGAATGACGCAATAAAATGATATGGCGTTTTATAGACGAGGGGCGCTGCCCCCTTGCCTCAGGGCAAGGGCTTTTCCCTAAATTATAGAGAGACTAGGCCGCGATTGTCAGGGCTGATGAGACAGGTGTTTTGTCCTGTTTCAGGAAATTGATCAAGCTCAGCTCGGCAGAGGTCATACCTTGCAGAGAAGGCGTGCCCGTCTGGCTGCTATGTGAGGTCCGCGAAGCAGAGGCGGCACTTTCAAGCACGCTCAGAACATCCTGCAGGCATTCCCGCCCGATCATATCCAGAATGGCTTCGCCAAACGAGCGCCCTTCATCATCTGTGTCTTCACTAAGCCAGAACTTGCGCTGCAGGGCTTCAGGGGCGCGCTTGGCTTTATGCGAGGTTTCAGACACAAGATGATTGGTGATGGCAAGGGTAAACAGCGTATCCCAAGAGGCGCGTTCTGTATCACTGATGAATGTGTATTTCTGCCGCATTTGATCATTCATATTGAACAGAATGGTGGCCTCATCGCGCCCGATCCAGGCGTTTTCACTATGTGCGGTAAGGCTGAGTGCGAGGCGAATACGCTCAATGTCTCTATGGCGAATATAATCCCGGTTGACGGCCAACTCACAGGCGGATTCAAGAATATATAGGCCAAAGTCTGCCGGGGCTTTTTGGGCATGGCGCATAATGTCCAGCAGGAGATCCATATGCGCTGGGTGAATGCCGTTTTTGCCGATATGAATGCGCGCTTTCAGCCAGTCGCATTCTTCACTACATAGCCTGCCTTGCGGGCTTTCAATGTTGAGAAGGTAGTCGCGAATGACTTTAATAAAATGCTCATTCCAGGCTTGGTCTTCCTCGCGCAGACTTTCGGAAAGGTCGAAAAAAAGATCGGCTTCAGACCGGGTATTGACGCCCTCAGAATAAATGTCATTGACGATCAGCAAAGCTTCATCCTGACGGACTTGCGCAAAACCGGCAATTTTATTGAATAAACCTTCAAGATATTTATTTTTCATTCCAGACGACTCCTTCCATATGGGTTGAATTAGTCGAAAAGGGTTTAAATTTTGTTATCGATTTTGAAAGCGTGATATTTATCACGAAACCAAGGCCGTTTTGATTGTCAACCCAAAGTATAATT
>JARFRJ010000246.1 GCA_029287305.1 Hyphomonas sp.
AGATGTGTATAAGAGACAGCACCCCAGCATGCAGACCACTGTTTTACCGGTGACTATCCAACCAAATTAACCGATCATGACAGCAATGAAAGCTCCAAAGAACATCAGCTTTCTCTTTTATTGGGCTGAAAAGACGTATTATGAAAAACAAAAGAAATATTCTCATTACGGGTGCCTCGCGCGGTATTGGCCGCGCGGCTGCACTGGCGCTGGCTTCTGACGAGACCCATATCATCGCTCTGGCACGATCCAAACAAGCCTTGCAGACCCTTGGTGACGAAATTGCAGCCAAATCGTGCAGCGCCACATTAGTCCCCATGGACCTTACCGATTATGACTCTCTCATCAAGCTTGGGCACAGCTTGCAAAGCGAATTTTCCTGCCTCGATGGCTGGCTCGCCAATGCCGCCATATTGGGGCCCTTGGGGCCGCTTGCCACGCTGGACAAGCGCGGGCTTGAACACACCTTACAAGTCAATTTGATGGCCAATGGCTATTTGATCACGGCCCTGACACCGCTTTTACAAGCCTCAAAAGCGCCGCGTATTGTTTTTGTCACCTCAAGTGTGGCCCGTCATCCCCGCGCCTTTTGGGGCCCTTATCAGGCTTCAAAAGCTGGTCTGGAGGCCCTTGCGCTTGGCTGGGCGGATGAAACCGAAGCGCTTGGATTTAAAGTGAACCTGTTCGATCCGGGCGCGACACGCACAGCCATGCGTGCCAAAGCCATGCCGGGTGAAGACCCTATGACACTGCCAAGTGCTGAGGATGTCGCAGAAAAACTCGTCCCGCTTTTAAGCGTACAGGAGACCCGTACAGCTCAAATGGTTCGTTATCGGGATTTGGTTTGATCCAATTGAAACCCTAAAGCGTGTGCGAGCTAAGCCGCTTATAGATAAGTCCGTCTGAATAAAGACCCTGATGGACATATGAGGTGAAGGATAGCGTCAGACAGATATGTACTGGATTTTATCCTTATTGAGGCAGGCATGTCTTGATCGAGAGTGCATGCAGGGCATCTGATCCATCCCCGACCTTGCCGCGCAGCGCTTTATACACCATCTGATGCTGGGCAATGCGCGATTTGCCTAAAAATTGGGCGCTTTCAATCGTGACTTGCCAATGATTATTGTCTCCAGCGAGATCGGTAAATGTCAAAGTGGCATCCGGAAAAGAGTCTTTCAGATAGCTTTCCAGAGTTTCACGCGGCATAGACATGGCTGTTTCCTTATCAGATTTAAAGCGCGTCCGATCTGTTGATGAAAAGGACGCGCAGAAGTTTTTAAAACGGTGTCTTAAATTTTGTTCCTAAGGGTAAAGAATACAAGTCAGGAGACAAAAAACAGTTCAATTTAATGCGAACAAGGTTTACATGCAGCCTATGAAACATCTTTCCGGATTACGCGAGATTGCTGACCAATATGACGCCATATATTGTGATGTATGGGGCGTGTTGCATAATGGGCGCAAGGCTTTTGCTGCGGCCAGTGAGGCGCTTGTGGCCTTTCGCAAACTGGGCGGGCGGGTTATTCTGCTGACCAATGCGCCCGTTCCAAAAGAGCAGGTTTTGCGATATTTTGAACCGCTTGGGGTCTCTGACAAGGCCTATGATGACTGTGTGTCTTCGGGCGATGCAACACGCTTTCTTTTGCAGAAATATCAAGGCAAAAAGGTCTGGATACTGGGCATTGATGAAGGCTGGGAACATGATCGATATCTTTATGAAGGGCTGGATATTACCCTGACACAAAAGCCTGAAGAGGCTGATATCGGCTTGCTTGTCGGCCTTAGAGACCCGCGGCAGGATCACCCCAATGATTATAAGGAAGAGTTTAGCGCGCTTGCGCAAACCCGGCTCAACCTCATTTGCGCCAATCCGGACATACAAGTGCGTATTGGGGACAGACTATATTGGTGCGCCGGGGCACTAGCCAAGATTTATGAACAGGAAGGCGGGTCTGTCCTTTATCCAGGAAAACCTCATCCGGCGATTTATGATCATGCTTATTCCAAACTGGAAACCCTAGGTTTGACCCCATCTGTATCACGGATTTTAGCGATTGGTGACGGCCCGGACACAGATATTCGCGGCGCAAATGCGCAAGCCTTAGATGTCCTTTATGTTGGCACAGGCTTGGCCGAGCATAGCCAGGCTGACTTTTTGGTTGAAGCCGAGCGAATTATGACGGAAAAGCATGTCCATTCAAATTATGCGCAAGCCTATTTGAAATGGTAAACCTATTGATATTTGAAGATGAAATGATTAAAGCCGAAATCGTAGATTAAGCAGGACAGGCGAATATGACTCACCCCAGCACACAGTATTTTGAAGACCTGGAAATCGGACAGGCCTATGAAACAATCCACCGCATCACTGAACAGGCGATTAAGGATTTTGCCGCGGTTTCCGGTGATTATAACCCCCTTCATATGGATGAGACCTATGCGTCAAAAACCGTATTTGGTACCCGCATCGCCCATGGGGCTCTCACGGCATCCTATATATCAGGCATTTTAGGCAATCATTTGCCTGGCCCCGGTTCAATATTTACAGGTCTGTCAATGCGGTTCAGACGGCCCGTCTATATTGGCGATGAGGTCACAGTGCGCGCCGAAGTGAAAGACAAGATAGAGCGTGGAAACCGTATTGTGCTAGCCGTCAGTTGCTCGGTAAATGGCAAGCGCGCTATTACAGGTGAAGCTGAAGTTGTGGCCCCGAAGCGGTCTGACTAGGCCAAGCATGCAGTCTTTTTCCCGATATACAGATATCCCTGAGAGCGGGCGCGGTCTGGCCTTGGCTTTGGGGAATTTTGACGGTCTGCATGCGGGGCATAAAGCGGTTATAGAGACCGCCAAGGAGGCCGGACATAGCGGCTTTGGTATAATTACTTTTGACCCAGCCCCAAAAGCATATTTCCGCCCTAATGATCCCCCGTTTCGCATCTTAAGCCGGGCGCGGCGCAATACTATATTGGAAGATATGGGGGCCAAAGCCGTATTTGAGCTTCCCTTTGATGCGCAACTGGCTGGCTTGTCCGATGAAGACTTTGCCCGTGAGGTGATCTTTAAGGGCCTTGGGGCCGCGCATATCTCAATCGGGTTTGATTATCGCTTTGGCCGGGCCCGTATGGGCGATGCAAAGCGGATGCAATTTTTGGGTGAACGATATGGATTTACCGTCTCAATCGTTGAGAAAATTGAGACCCTGTCTGACAAAGCCTCCTCAACCCTTATCCGTCAGGCTTTGCGGGCTGGGGATATGGAAAAAGCCGCCTATATGCTGGGCATGCCTTGGTCTGTGACAAACCGGATTGAGACCGGTGAGAAGCGCGGACGCACGCTAGGGTTTCCAACCGCAAACCTCACTTTGCCAAAAGACATTATTCACCCGCGTGAAGGGGTCTATGCCGTTATGGTCCGCATAGGAAATGACGCAGTCTGGCATAAGGGCGTTGCAAATTTTGGCCGCACACCGACAACGGGTTTGCGTGATCCGCTCTTGGAGACTTTTATCTTTGACTGGGACAAGGACATTTATGGCCAAAATCTGGAGGTCAACTTTATAAGTTTTCTGCGTCCAGAACTTCACTTTGATCACATAGAGGACATGGTGACCCAAATGTATCAGGACGCAGATCAGGCACGATCAATCCTGGCAAATGTCGCAAAACCTGCCGATAGTTTGAAAACACAGTCATAAAACGCGCTCCCCATATC
>JARFRJ010000273.1 GCA_029287305.1 Hyphomonas sp.
TGCGGCCAATCAGCTTGTCATAGACCGCCGCATTGATCCGGGCATGTCAGAGGTGATGAGTTGGGCCGATATCCCGCTCGCGCATGAGAAAATGTGGAAGAATGAGCATCAGCCGGGCAATATGGCCGTGCTCGTCACCTCGCCGCAGCCGGGTCTGCGCACGGTTGAGGATGTTATTGAGCTCGGCCCGACATCATATTCAGCTTAAAACAAGCGATAAGTTTAAGGGTATTGCCTTCTCTTTTTGTAGAGTGTGTCAATCTCTGGAATGTGTTCAGCTTTGATCTCGTTTGCTCTGAAATGAGGCCCGCCCGGACCAAATTCATTTAAAAATGCACGGCAAAAATTCAGTAGGCATTCAGCCTGACCTGTCTGGGCCTCACCGATCTTCAGCTATAAAGTGCAGCAGATGCCCTTAGGCAAACGGCCCGTTTGCAGACTGTGCTGGCACGTCTGCCCGATGATCATACTATGTAAAAAATTTTAAATAGGGGTGCAATTTCAAATTGTGTATTTTCGAAACTTGTGCTAGTTGAATTTTAAGTATTTAACCCATCATGAAGGGATGTATCATGGCGCGATTTCTCACTCAGCTTAGTCTCATTAGTGTTTTGATTGCAATGGCGACATCAATTCCTCAAGGTTCAGCTCAGAGCTATAAGTGCAGTTTCATTTATATGGTTTGCGGCAATTCAGCCAGCAATACGCTGAGCGGAACACACAATACCGATTGGATGTTTGGATGGGGTGGGAATGACACTCTGCGCTCTAGCAGCAAATGGGACTATATTAACGGAGGAGAAGGCGACGATACTGTCTCTTATGCAAACTCTCCCAGCCGTGTGATTGTCAGCCTGAAACCTGATGAGCGAGGTATAGGCGGCTATGCCGAGGGCGATTATCTAAGGAGTATTGAAGGTATCGACGGATCAAATTATTCGGATATATTAGAGGGTGGGAGTGACTATTCCGACATTTGGGGCGGTTTAGGAAATGATTATATTTTTGCGGGCCCAGGTGGGGGAGCCTTCCATGGTGGAGACGGTAATGATATTATTTATAGTCACTCAACAACAGATACATCCGAAACTGTGGAGGTCTCCGGGGGTGAAGGAGATGACAGAATTATTGTTAGGGGCGGATATGTTAGGGCTAAGGGCGGCGGGGGAAAGAATATTTTCATTATAACGCGCGACGTTGAGGAGGTAAAGATAGAATTGACTAATCGCGAGGCAGGCATAAATAAGATTGATTTAAGCGCATGGCCAGAGATAAGGAATTTAGATGATTTAGAAACTAAATGGGGCTTACTAATTTATAAGAGAATTGGTCTCGCATTTTATGAGTTGACGATAGATTATTACGCAAGACAATCTATGATTATCGAGAAAGACATGAATAAAATAGATGGGGGCGAGCTTACACCTGATGATTTTATCTTTGCGTCCCCCTAAAGACGTTTGCTCTTTGCGCGCAAGTCCCTTATCAAGCCTTTGCAGCGCCCATCTTCCTCTATAGGGTGCCAATGTTTTAATGTGAAGGTTAAGATGCCTGTCCGAGCGTTAAAGTCTCTCAGAATCAGGTTTGTAGGACGGTATATCCCTATTGTCTGATCAGACATTATCTCCTAGGCTTACCTTTATAAAAGATGAGCTAAAAAAGGGGAGAGCCATGATACGGGCAGTTTTGGGGGCAGCTGGCCTTATTCTTTTGGGCGTAAGCCTTATCCTTGTTCGAACGCTGACCTATGGCGCCGCGCCGCAGGGCTTAAATAGTGTCGTCCTCCCCAGCCCGCCGGAGATTTCCGCAGAGCAGGCGGCCAGCCGCCTCTCCCGCGCCATTCAGTTTCGCACCATCACCTACAAGGCCGGCGATCCTGTCGCTGAAGCGGCAGCGCCTTGGATCAATATGCAAACCTGGCTGGCCGAGGCCTATCCGCGCGTGCATGCAAATCTCGAAATCGAGCGCGTGAATGGCTATTCTCTCCTATATAGATGGGCGGGCACACAAGAGCCCCTCGCCCCGCTTGTCTTTATGGCGCATCAGGATGTTGTTCCGGTCAATGAGGGAACGCTGGAGGACTGGACCGGTGCGCCTTTCTCCGGGGAGATCATAGACGGCTATGTCTATGGGCGCGGCGCGCTTGATGATAAGGCGTCTATGATTGCCATATTGGAGGCGGGCGAGGCGCTTCTGGAGACGGGCTTTCAACCGCAACGACCGATTTATTTCATGTTCGGCCATGATGAAGAGGTCAGCGGCGCTGGCGCGGCGGCCATGGTCGACCTTCTGCATGCGCGCGGCGTGCGCGCTGAAATGGTTCTGGATGAGGGTTTTTTCGTGATTGAAGACAGCCCATTAACGGGAAATGTCTTTGGCTTTATCGGCGTGGCGGAAAAGGGCTATATCACGCTGCGCCTGACCGCGACGGCGCGCGGCGGGCACTCCTCCCGTCCACCGCGCAATAGCGCAAATGTACAATTGGCCCGGGCAATTATTGCTCTGGAGGAAAATCAGATGCCAGCGGATTTCTCCAAAGCCCCAATCGCTGATCTGTTTCGCGCTGCGGCAGAGGATATGGACTTTTTTACGCGTATGGCCTTTGCCAATCGCTGGCTGTTCGGCGGGTTTATTGACGCCCAAATGGCCGCCACAGGCGCGGATGCCATGTTGCGCACAACCACCGCACCGACCATGCTCACAGGGTCCATTAAAGAGAATGTCTTGCCGCAACGCGCCACAGCCCTAATCAATTTCCGTGTACATCCCAATGACACGATTGACAGTCTTATGACCCATGTTCGAAAAGTGACAGAACATATTGAGGGGCTGGAGATTACGCGAAATGAAGATGGCGGGATTGGCTCTGAGGCGTCTCCGGTTTCGCCAACAGACGGCCAAGCCTATAGCGTCCTAGCGGCGCTTGCCCGGCAATTGGGGGACGGCGCGCCAGTCGGTCCGGCCCTTGTTCTGGGCGCAACCGATGCCCGTTGGGCCAGTAAAATTTCTGACCGTGTCTATCGCTTCGTGCCTGCCCGTGTCACTATGAAAGACACAGCCGGATTTCACGGTACGAATGAACGCATGTCGGTCACCAATATGAAGCGCATGTCAGAAGGGTATGCGCAAATCATGCTAGCTATGGACGGCGCGCAATAATTATGAAGAATACAATTTCGCAGTTCTGATAAGACTGTGACTTATAATAAAAAAGGCGAATTTTATAACGCCTATAGGGGGAATAGCATGGCCGAGACCTTCACAAAGACGGCAGAAGCACCGCATCAGCACGCCACGGGGGGTGTTTTCGGGGCAAAGGCTTTGGGCTGGGAGACATTCGAATTGGCCCGAAATCCCTATTATAATGTACTCGTGATCTCCATTTTCGCGCCCTATTTTGCCAGCCAAGTGGTGGGCGATCCCACCCTCGGCCAAACTCTTGTTAGCGCCATGATCACTCTGGCGGGCATCATTATGGCTTTTGTCGCGCCGGTTCTGGGGGCGCTGATTGATAAGGGCGGCTATCGCAAGCCCCCGACCATGATGGCGCTGGGGGTATTGTGCTTTGTTACGGCTTGTCTCTGGTTTGTCACACCGGCGACAGAAACCCAATCGGGCGCTGTGGTACTTGGCTTTATGTTGATGGCGACGGGCTATGTCGCCTATACGATTGCCGAATTATTCCATAATGCCATGTTGCCAGCTTCCGGGTCACCAAAATCCTTGCCGATGGTATCGGCGGTTGGCTTATCCATGGGAAATTTTGCCGGCATTTTGGCGCTCTTGCTTATTTCAAGCTTTTTGATCAGTGAAAACGCCCCCGATTTTGGCTTTGACAAAAGCATGGCCGAGACTATTCGGATTACAGGCCCCTTAGTAGCGCTTTGGCTGGCTGTGTTT
>JARFRJ010000355.1 GCA_029287305.1 Hyphomonas sp.
CTCTCAGGCCAGTCAGAGCGCCGATAAACGGTTTGATCTCGACGCTCTGGTGCTGACCAATGAATATATCGGCTATGTTGAGGTCGGGACTTTGTTCATCAAAGCCGAGCATCGTGGCGGCGGGGCCGGACGGCTTGCCGCGCAATCACGCTATTTGCTGATGGCGACAAATCCGCTGCACTTTGGCGATAAAGTATTGGCGGAACTGCGCGGTATTATTGATGATGCGGGCAATACCCCTTTTTGGGATTGCCTAGGTCGGCATTTTTTCCAAATGTCCTTTGATGAGGCCGATATGCTGAGCGCGGTCACGGATAATCAGTTCATCCTCGATTTAATGCCCAAATACCCCATCTATATCGATCTGCTCCCTAAAGAAGCGCAAGATGTAATTGGGGTTTGTCACCCCCAAGGCGTCGGCGCCATGCGGCTTCTGGAATGGGAAGGGTTTCACTTTGAACGGACCGTCGATATTTTTGATGGCGGCCCCTTGGTCTCAACCTATACTCAGAATATCCGGACAATCAGGGATAGTCGTCTTGTGCGCGTAAAAACGGGTGAGAGCGAAAGCTCGCAAACAGGCCTGATCAGCACAAATGCGATCAAGGATTTTCGAGCCATGAGCCTTTTAGGCCATCTTCAGGATACAGACACAGTGATCTTGCCCCGTCTTCAGAGTGAGGCAATGGGATTAAAAGAGGGCGATTTTGCGCGCCTATGGCTAAAAGAGGATTGAGGATGGATGTTTTCATAAATGGGCTGGGGCAAAAAGGTGAAGGAGATGCTTTTTCCAAAACCTGTCCAGCAAGCGGGGCACGGGTCTGGTCCGGTCATGCCGCCTCTCAAAGGCAAGTCATTAAAGCGGTCGCCTCGGCGCGGGAAAGCTTTTCAGAGTGGGCGCGCACGCCCCTGTCAGAGCGTATAGACATATTGAAGGCTTATGGCGCGGCCTTATCGTCACGTGCTGAGGAGATCGCCTTGGCCATCAGCCGGGATATGGGCAAAGCGCTTTGGGAATCGCGCGCAGAAGCGGGCGCTATGGCGGCAAAAATTGGCCTGTCTATTCAGGCTCAAGCCGAGCGGGCGGGCGAAATGTCCAAACAGGCTGCGTTTGGACGCCTAGAGCTGGCCCACCGTCCACATGGCGTTATGGCCGTGTTTGGTCCGTTTAATTTTCCGGGCCATTTGCCGAATGGACATATTGTACCCGCGCTTTTGGCCGGCAATACATGCGTCTTCAAACCCTCTGAACTGGCTCCGAGTGTCGCCCCGATCATGATGGAGGCTTTTCAGAGCGCTGGTTTACCTGCAGGTGTTGTGAATATGGTGCAAGGCGGGCGTGAGACGGGC
This sequence comes from Hyphomonas sp., assembly GCA_029287305.1. Taxonomy (GTDB): domain Bacteria; phylum Pseudomonadota; class Alphaproteobacteria; order Caulobacterales; family Hyphomonadaceae; genus CALLCD01. The sequence continues at coordinate 1,351 of JARFRJ010000355.1, forward strand.
GCAGCTTTATTGGAGGCTGATATTAATGGCCTATTATTCACCGGATCGGCGCAGACAGGTGTATTTTTTCATAAATATTTCGCCGGACGCCCGAATATATTACTGGCTCTGGAGATGGGCGGCAATAATCCGCTGATCATTTGGGATACGCAAAACATCGAAGCGGCAGCAGATATCGCTGCCCAATCAGCGTTTTTAACCACAGGCCAGCGTTGCTCCTGCGCCCGGCGACTGATCCTTCCTGAAGGGGGGAGGGGCGATCAGATTGTCGAGGCGATTGTCGCCCGCGCCAAAGCGCTTAAAATCGGGGCTTATGATGAGGCGGATATTTTTATGGGCCCGCTTGTGTCTGAACAGGCCGCAGAGGCTGCCATTGATTTTCAGATGAAACTGTCCAAAGCGGGCGGGAAATCTTTGCGACGCCTGAAAAGATTGGAGCGCGGCGGCGGATTTGTTAGCGCGGGTGTCATCGATATGAGCGGCGCACGTGAAAGGATAGATGAGGAGCTTTTTGGTCCCTTCCTGCAGATCTATCGCGCAGATAGTTTTGAGCAAGCCATCCGTCACGCCAATGATACACGTTTTGGCCTGTCAGCTGGGCTTATCTCTGATAATGAGGCGCTTTGGGACGAGGCCCGTCTCAGCTTACGGGCGGGTATATTGAACTTTAACCGCCCGACAGCTGGGGCCAGCGGCGCGCAACCCTTTGGCGGACCGGGGCTTTCGGGAAATTTCAGGCCCGGTGCCTATTATGCGGCAGATTATTGCGCCTGGCCGCAAGCGAGCCAGATCGCAGATGCGCCTGAACGATTGTCCGCACAAGGCTTCCCCAAATGAGCGCAGTTGAAGTTAATTTTGATGGTCTGATTGGCCCCAATCATAATTATAGCGGCCTGTCAGAGGGTAATCTGGCAAGCGCTCATAATCAGGGACAGGTCTCCTATCCCAAACAGGCTGCTTTGCAGGGCCTAGAAAAAATGCGCAAATTGGTGAAAGCCGGATTTGTACAAGGTGTGTTTCCCCCACCAGCGCGACCAAATTCAGCGCTTTTACAGGCGGTGAGCAGCCCCAAAAATATGGCCGATCAGATAGATAGCGCCGCCCGTTTCGCACCGAACGTTTTAAGAGCGGCCTATTCGGCCAGTTCCATGTGGGCAGCCAATGCGGCGACCGTCTCACCGAGCCCGGATACGGCGGCAGGCCGTCTAACATTGACC
>JARFRJ010000378.1 GCA_029287305.1 Hyphomonas sp.
ACAAACTATAGAATTCTGGAGCCTATTATGAGCATTATGTTTAAAGATCAAAGCGGCGGTTGGCGCGGCCATGTCGCGATCGCAGCCCTGGTTTTTTCCATCTTCGCTGTATTCTGGTTTGCAATAGCCGCCCTAGGATCAAAATATGGGATATGGAGTTGGCAGTTTGGACTGTCCAAAATGACCATTGGCTGGGGGCAGGCTGTGGTAATGGCGACGCTCGGTCTCTCTGTCCTAGCCTGTATACTTGCGCTCATAAAAGCGCCGCGAAAACGGCCCTTTATTCTGGCCTTTGCCGCACTTTTAATCTCTGCATTGCTCGGTGGGCGGATGCTGGGATTAGCAAGCCTCGGTCAGTCTGTACCGCCTATTCATGATATACAAACCGATTGGAGCAATCCGGTCATGTTCAGCGAAACCCTTATTAATTTACGCGGTGATGGGGCTAATCCTGTACGCGAGACGTCACAGGCCGTGTTTGGCGAAACCAGCCGCGAAGAATGGCAGAGCTATGTCGGGCAGCCCATTCAGGATATTCAGGAAGCGGCAGAATGCCCGTCCCATGATGAAAAACTCTGCGAGGACAGCGCAGAGCCGAAACCCTATAAAATCATTGAACCGCTTTATCTTGATCAGCCCGCAGCATCCGTTTTTGAGGCCGCGCGCCGCCTCGTGCAATCGCGCGGATGGACCATTGTCAGCGCGGACCCTGTCGAAGGGCGACTGGAAGCGACCCAAACCTCTCCCTGGTGGGGCTTTAAGGATGATGTGGCCATTCGCATTACACAAGAAGAGGGCCGCACACGGGTCGATATGCGCTCGGTCAGCCGGGTCGGCATATCTGACCTTGGTGCCAATGCACGCCGTATTTCTGCCTTTCTATACGATCTGGACGCCCAGCCCTATTCTGCCCCTTAAAGCGTTTACGATTCTCTTGAAATCGCCTTGAGGTTTTAAGTCATTATTACGGCGCGCTTGGCAGTGCAAAGGCTACCACTACCGCTTTAAAGGATTGTAAGCGACCTTCCATACAAAGCCTTTTCAAAAAGCCTATTCAATAGGCTTGAAGAGACCCGAAACTATTGACGATTTGGAGTTGATTTTCAATCGCTTCGGCCATGAAAATTTCACGGCAGACAGATCCATCCTTAAAAGCCATCCGCCCTATTGGCGCACTAACCTCACGCTCCTGCATTTTCGCCATGACACGGTCGACATTGTAATCACGCGTCGAAGGCAATATATCGGCCAGTAAATGCAGCGCAGAATAACTGGAGACGCTCAGCATGTTAATCTCTGGGGCATTCGCGCCCGAACGATAGAAATATTTCTCTTTAAAGGCAATATTCTCAGGTGAGTCGAGACAAGAAAAATATCCTCCCGCCGTATATAGATGCTGTGCATTATCTTCACCCACCGCCAGCAGCGTGTTTTCCTCAAATAGGGGACCAAACCGCAAGGTTTCTTTCAGAGCCTCGCGTCTGCCAAAACTGCGATTGAACTGAACCGCTTCATCACCGACAAGTGCGAAGAAAACAGCATCTGGTTTGGCCTCCTCCATACCGTCCAAATATTCGCCGAAGCGGGTCGTGCCTGGTTCAACAAAATAGGTTTCCTTGATTTCAATATCTGCCTGTTTCGCAATCGTCTTCAGATAGGTGCGCAATTGCCGGGGCCAGGAAAAATCAGACCCGATAAAGCACCAGGACTTAATCGACTTGCTTTTGCGCAGCCATTCCATAGCGGGACGAATTTGCTGTGAGGGGGTTTCCCCAAAACATATCAATCCGTCTGCGCGATGCCCGCCTTCAAAACCGGGCGTATAGATATAAATCACACGGCCTTTATTGACATGCGCGACAGTTTTACGAATGTCTGAATCATGCATGCCGATCAGGGCGTGCAGCGCCTTAGTATCCAGCAGCGTTTGCACTTCACGCCCGATAACAGAGGCTGGCTTATTGCCATCAATATAGGCAATCTCGACACGATGGCCACTAATCCCCCCTTTTTCATTGATTTCATTTTGCGCCAAAGTCAGACAGGACTTGCAGGAAGGCCCATAAATACCAGCGGTCCCGCTTTGCGGAATAATAGCACCAATTCTATAAATACCATTCGACATGAATTAAACCTTTCTTCATGTAGATAAATGAATGTATGTTACTCGACTTGAAATAAGATGCAGGATAGGTTTATTTGAAAAGGAAACTATCCTGTTTAAAAAAGGACAAACGGAAATATTCCCGATATGAGACATGTAATCCCACCCGATATTAAAAATGTTATTCAATTCATGCATAATTATCGACAATTTAACTCTGAATTGTCGACAGAGTTGAAACCACTCGGCCTGTCTATTGATGGATGCCTTGTGCTTTATCTTCTGAACGGGGCTACCGATCAGACCACGACCAAGCTGGCCGACAGGCTGGGGCTGAATTTGCCGACGGCGACAAAATTGCTCGACAGGCTGGTGGCGGATAATTATGTCCATCGCAAACCCCATCCAAGTGATCGCCGGGTAATCAGAATTCTTCTGACCCAGGAAGGCGAGGAAAAAGCGGTTGAAGCCGAATCTGTTACGGACCAGTTTTTGAAAGATTTTTCCAGAAAAGAGCCTAAATTGGCGCGCATGGTCAGAGAGCTGTAAAGCCGCGCTTTATTATCTGCAAAAATGCTTTTAGCACCTGCAAAATATTCAGCCCTTCCCTCAGATGAGGAGATATAGACCCTCTCAAAGCTTAACCGCTCACACGCAATACCTTGATATGTAAGATGTTTGATCCATTTTACAGGAACAGATAAAAAGTTTTCAAGACTAATGGTCATAATCAATCACAAGCCTTTCTCCTTTAGGAAAACACTGACAGGATAAAACAAATCCCTGCTCAACCTCGTAATCTTCCAAGGCGTAATTCGTGACGAATTCGTACTCACCTTCAACGACGCGCGCGCGGCAGGTTGAACAAACCCCGGCTTTGCAGGCATAAGGCGCGTCCAGATGCGCCTCCAGGGCCGCATCCAGCACAGAGGTCTCGCGGCCCTTTATGTTTATGCGATGGGCGACCCCGTCAATAATGATCTCAGCTGCGCAAATTTCTTTGCTTGTATCGACTGTCGAAGTTTCACGCGCCTGCTTCAAGCGACCTTGCTGGGGGGCTCCAAAAAGCTCGAACTGAATATGGTCAGATGGCATACCCTTCTCAATGAGAATATCGCGCAACATGAATATCATCTGTTCTGGTCCGCAGATAAAGGCGCGATCCAAACTATCAACATCATAAAGGGAGGTGAAAAACCGCTCACATTTTTCTGCGTCTATACGACCTGAGAACAGGTCCAGATCACTGCCTGTAGATAAAACATAGTGCACCGATAGCCGGTCCATATAAATATTTTTCAAGTCCTCAATTTCATCACGAAACATGATGCTGCTGATTGAACGATTGCCATAGAGCAAAGAGAAAGATGAATTTGGCTCGCGCTCCAGCAGGGTTTTCATAAGGCTTAATATCGGGGTGATGCCGCTGCCAGCCGCGATACCAAGATAGTGATGCGCCGCGCTTTCAACAGGTGGATAGGTGAAGTTTCCAAGGGGAGACATCGCCTCCAATACATCCCCTTCCTGTGCCATTTCATTGGCCCAGACGGAAAAGCCCCCGCCATCTACTTTTTTGATACCCACGCGCAAGCTATGATCATCTAGGCTTGAACAGATGGAATAGGACCGGCGAAATTCCTCACCATCAAAACGCTTTCGAAAGGTGAGGTATTGACCATGCTTATAGGAAAAGCGAGCGATATCATCAGTTTCCGGCTCTAGGCTCAGCACGACCGATTCCGGCGTAGATCTCTTAATATCTTTTATTTTCAATGGATAAAATTGCGGCATATTATTTATCCAACCCGCTAAATCGTTTTGAAGTAATCAAAGGGTTCAAGACAATCTAGGCATCGATAGGCTGCCTTACAGGGCGTAGAGCCAAACTCACTCACACATTCGGTGCGCACAGAGCCGCATTGCGGGCAGGCAATCGGGCCTTTGGATGCACGCAAAGCCCCGGCGCAGCTTGCACCCTTTTGGGGGGGCGCAATACCATAATCTAGGAGTTTTTCGCGTCCGGCTTCAGAAATCCAATCCGTCGTCCAAGGAGGAAATAATTGCGATGCAATCTTGATATCTGCCACACCTCTGGCACGCAGCGCCGCTTCAATATCAAAAGAAATCACCGTTGTCGCCGGGCACCCTGAATAGGTCGGCGTGATCATCACTGTGACCTGATCGCCCGCAACCGATACATCTCTGACAATCCCTAAATCTACAACCGAGATAACCGGTATTTCAGGGTCTGGCACATCTTCCAGCCACTGCCATATCTGCTTTTCTGATAATCTGTCTGATATTTTCTCTATAGACATGATCTCACCACTGAACATCCGGATGTCGCCGGTATACGCTTTGCATTTCAGCAATCAGATAGCCAAAGCTTTCTGTATGCAGGCCGGATTTACCACCGGTACGCATGGCTTTCGTCTCAGGAATAATAAGGGTCGCCTCAGCCATAATAGTCTTCACATAGTCTATATAAGCC
>JARFRJ010000403.1 GCA_029287305.1 Hyphomonas sp.
CTTTGGGCTTATCAAAAGCTTCCTCGCCAAGCGAGAGCATTTGATCACAGCCTATGACAAGACCATTTTGAGTGGAGGAAATTTTCAAGGCTTTTAGCTCTGCCAGCCGTATCGCTTGATCGCGGACAGGGACTTTCTGAGCCCGCATTGCCCGTTTGAAGGCTTCTTCATCAAGATACGGGGAGACAAGCCCGGCCTCAATGCCTGCCGAGCGTAAAAGCTGGCGCCGTGTCTGGCTTGAGGAAGCAAGGATAATCTGATCGCTCATTATGCTTGTTTGGCTCCATTTTTATCAAGGCGTTGGCGGCGGACGGTTAAGAAGATATTCGATTAGCAGGTTTGTATCTAGGCGCTCGCTCGGCTGAAATCAAATATATGCTCCGCTTATGGGGCGAGCCTAATGGTGCGCGCGTTGTGACAGAATATTTAAAATGGCCGCGGCCGTCTCCTCAACGGAGCGACGGGAAACATCAATCACCTTCCATTTATGCCTTTGAAACAAGCGGCCCGCCTCAACAACCTCTGCGCGCACCGCATCCTCATCAATATATTCCGTTTCGCGGGTTTCCTGTAGTGTCAAAAGGCGATTACGGCGGATCTGGATCAACCGTTCTGCGCTGAGTTTAAGACCGACAATCAAGGGCCTTCTAAGCTCACCGAGAATAGGCGGCGGCGGGATGCCAGGGACAAGAGGTATATTGCCCGCACGCACGCCGCGGTTGCCAAGATAGACGCAGGTCGGCGTTTTTGAGGTTCGGCTAACCCCGACAAGCACGACATCTGCCTCATGCAAACCATTTAGGTTTTGCCCGTCATCATGGGCCAGTGAGAAATTTAAGGCCTCCATACGGTCAAAATAATTCGTGTCCAGGCGATGTTGCATAGCGGTATGCGTCGTTGCGGATATGCCCAAATGGCGGCTTAGCATATGCACGGCTTGATCCAGCACAGCCAAGGCGGGAATGCCTTTTTTCAGGCAAAACTGCTTCAGGGTCTCGCGAAGCTCAGGATTGGCGATTGTGTACCAGACGACGCCCGGCGCGGCCTCTATATCATTTAAAACACGTTCAATCTGTTTATTGGATCGTACCAGATAATAATTATGTTCAACAGGGATGGCATGGTCAAATTGAGCCGCCGCCGCACGCATCATTGTATTCAGTGTTTCCCCTGTAGAATCAGAAACTAAGTGTACATTAAAATAGATACCAAGGCGCATAATCTAACCCTATAAAGCTCATTTCTTTTAGGGTTGAGCGGCGCGTTTAACAAGCCTGTGCATAAGTTTAGGATAAGATTTTGCGCCGGGCTTTTAGTGTTTTTGTGCACAGGGGCGGTGTATACAGCGCCTGTTTTTTGCTTTTGTTCCAGCCTGTGGGTAAGACGTGCTTTAATCCTGTTTAACGATTGTTATCTAAAGGTTTAAAGTGCTATAGCGCGCTATGCCTATATGTGAATTGTCTGTGAATAAGCTCAAAATAGTGCGTTTGGGCGGGTTTATACTCACTTTTCACAGCTTAATAATAATAAGATCAAATTATGTGTAATCTGAAGGGGGCGTAACGCATGCCGGGTACACAAAAACCTATTCTTGCAAGTCTTGCTGGGCTAAAGCAGGAAAGACCGCCTGTCTGGATGATGCGACAAGCCGGACGCCACTTGCCTGAATATCGAGCGCTGCGCAGTCAGGCAAAGAATTTTCTGGACTTTTGTTATAGTCCTGATCTGGCGAGTGAAGCAACCTTGCAGCCTGTGCGCCGATATCAGATGGATGGGGCTATCCTGTTTGCCGATATTCTTCTTATTCTTGATGCGCTTGGCCGGGAGGTCCGCTTTGAGCCGGGTATTGGACCGATTGTTGAAAAAGTCAGCTCAGCCAAGGATATGCAAACCGTTTCTGTGGAGGCTGCGACCGCCTATCTTGCTCCGGTCTATGAGACGGTTGCCCGTGTAAAAGCAAACTTGCCCGATCATACAACGTTGATTGGTTTTGCGGGCTCGCCCTGGACGGTTGCCCTATATGCTTTGGAGGGAAGGGGCAAAACAGATAAATCTGAAGCGCGCCTATGGGCGCATCAGCGTCCAGAGGAATTACAGGAAATCCTGGATATTCTGGTTGAAGCGAGCGCTCATTATCCTGTCTCTTATACACATCT
>JARFRJ010000447.1 GCA_029287305.1 Hyphomonas sp.
CCCAAGCCCTCTGAAATGCGAAAAACCTGAAGCTGGTTTACTTGTCCAGTATCCCTCTTTACTATGCCACGGAACAAAAGCCATACAACCTACGGAAGAGCGCATTACCGCCCCCTTTGATCTTTTGCCATTATGAAACCCAAATAAAAAAGGGCTCCAAAGCGGAGCCCTTTCTCAATTTATAATCTAAACTAGACTTGAAGCGTCTAATTTAGAATGTCGCTGTGATACGTCCAAAATATGTCCGTCCCAGAGTATCATATGTCGCGGGATACGTATTGGACTGTTCAGCAGAACCATCACCGATGATAACAAAATCAGTATCAGCAATGTTTTCTACGCCAAAAATCAAAGAAACATTATCTGTTACTGTCCAGTAGAGTGTCAAATCAACCTGGTTGTAGGCGTCAACACCCTCAATAAGTAATGAGCTTGGATCAAATGCCTCACTCTGAAGGTTATCATCATCAACGCTAGAAATACGTGTCCAACGCAGGCGCGCAGCATAATCACCCATGGCCCAATCAAAGCGTGTATTCATGCTCCACTCAGGAGTAGGCTCGCCTACTGTTGCCCCATAGAAACCAACAGCTTCGATCGTGTCTTCTCCTGGAAGTGGAATGAAATTACTTTCATCTGTATAAGTGACGAGTGAGTATACACCAAAAGTACCATACTGTTCAGTTGCATACTGATAATCAATTGATATATCGATACCTTTAGTGCTCAATTCAGCCGCATTTCGAGAGAAAGAGTCAAACGCATTAACCGTTCCGTCTGCGTTTCTGCGAATTGCACCACAGAATTCAGGTAACCCGTCGATATAGCAAAAGTCGAAAATTCTTTGCGACGGAACACCTGCTATCACATTATCGATCTTAATGTCGAAATAATCGACGGTCACTGAAAGATTATCGATGAAACTAGGCTCCCAGATAGCTCCGAGTGTGATTGTTTCAGCTGTTTCTTCTTCAAGATTAGGGTTGCCGCCAAAAAGACCTTCAATCTGTGCATTAACCTGGAGCTCTGTTCCAGTCAAACCTGCGGGAACATTAGCTGAAGCTACAGAATTATTCTCACAATTGGCGATCAAAGTGCCTGAGATCGCTGGGTCAAATCCTCCATTGTCTCCCCCGGAACAGGGATCGGCAATATTTGGGAAACCATTAACTTGCGGTGAAAAAAGCTCGCCAATATTCGGTGCACGAACAGCTTGCTGGTATTGTCCCCGGAAGCGCAGTCCCTCAAAGGGCGTCCAACTTAAACCAGTTGCAAATGAACTGACACCGCCAACCCCTTCAATAGAATAGTCAGAATATCTATAGGCACCTGTAAAAGAGAGATCTTCGACAAATTCCATATCTTCAATAAGAGGCGCGTTAATCTCACCGAATACTTCTACAGCATCATAGTTACCAAAAATGTCAGGGGCCTGATTGAAGCCGCGCACATCCGTACCAAGACCCGCACCAATTGTGGACAAGCTTAGATCGCGGTATTCTATCCCTACGGCAATAGCTGCAGGTGTTTCAGCTAGGGGTGAGGTTACTCCAAAGAGATCTCCACTTGCTGAGGCAGACAAAATGAATTGTTCAGTCTGGCCTGTTATGATGCCTGTTACTGAAATTGAATCAATGACGTCTTGGCTTAAACCATTCTCCTCAAAGATGTTTGCCGTGCCGTTAGCCACTGCGGCTTGATAACCAGAGAAAGAAATATTTCCCGTTTGGCCGATAGATGTATCTGCTTGTCCGAAGGAAGCAAAAACATCCCAGTCCCAGGTTTCATTGAAAGACCCACGTAGACCTGCATTGATTTGAAAGCTGTCATTGCGAATGTCAGATACGCGTCCACCTGTCTCCAAAAACCGCCGGCCCGATGAAAAGACAGCATCATTAACGCCATTACCATCAGAATCAGGCGTGGTAGCCGAATTGGAAATAGCCGTCAGGGCAGCAAGAGCCTCTGGATCATCGGCTAAAAAGGGATTGTCCAAGTTAACAGTAAGCGTTCCAAAGATTGGCGTAGGAGCAAGCAATTGTTCAGTTTGGCTGGTTACAAAAACGGCTTGCGCATAGGCTTCTATTGTATCGGTAATTTCATAAGTGATATTACTATACATGGAGTAACGCTCCTGCGGGATCTGCAAATAGTTCACAGGGGCATAATTGTAGCGATTTGTATTGGGACCAGAGTCAATAAATGGCAGCACGCCTGGCCCATTAGGATTAAATATAAATCCAAAGCTATCAGTTGTGCAAGCTGTACCGTCTTCAGTTGCCTCTGTGCCTTCAACACCACATGGCGGTGTAAGGCCTAGAATGTCTGTATAATTGACATCTGTATCTAAAACAAAAGTTGAAGGAATGTTGACGGAGCCTGTTTCCTGCAAACCAGCAGTATCACCATTATCATTCAATGCAAAAAAGGCTTCCGGACGATCACCCTGCAAAACCGATTTACGTTCGGTATATTCAAAGCTGACAACTGCGTTTCCGCGACCCCCTGCGAAATTCCCGCCCATTGTGAGATCAAGCGTGAAAATATCACCATCGCCTTCTTCAGTGATTTCATAGCCTGTGGAGGCTTGAACGCCCTCAAAGTCTTCTTTCATAATGAAGTTAACAACACCTGCGACAGCATCTGATCCATAAACTGCAGATGCGCCACCTGTAAGAATATCAACTCTTTCAATAAGTGCGGCCGGTATTGTATTAAGATCAACAGCGCCAGGATTTTGGTTAGATGTCACATAACGACGGCCATTCACGAGGACCAAACTTCTATTAGCGCCCAGTCCGCGAAGATCAACGGTGGCTTCACCAATGCCTGGATTATTAGATGTAGAGTCAAACCCTGGAATAACCTGTGGCAAAGTATTCAGAAATTGTTCAGCATTAACTGTATTTGACAGCGTCAAATCAAGGGCGCTGACATTCGTGATTGGGCTGCTTGAACTTAAGTTCGGGTTTGTAATCCGCGAACCTGTCACTCTTACTGTTTCAAGAACGGCTTCGGAATCATCCGTATCGGTAACGGTCTCGGCGCTTTCCTGGGCCATAGCGGTGAAGCCCAAAAGGGGACCTGCTAAACCAGCAATGATAGACGTCCGCACAAGGTGACGCCGGAAATTAGACTTTTTCATATTATCCTCTTCAAAAAATATTCACCAACTCATTTTAAGTAGGTTTGGTGACTTATAGATTGTTACACTGAATTAATGTCAATCGGGCGGGTATGACTATTTTGTTAAACACGAGTTTATTTTATGATGTGCGCCATTTATACAACAATTTGGGGAGATGGTTTTCCTTTGCCCATGTCTGGTGAGGTTGCTTCTTCATTGATCGTGAGCTCTGTGAAATATGGCAGCGCATACCATCCATAAAATAGATTCATAAAGTTCATATTATCTTGATTGCCTTTTTAGGCACTGTGGCTAAATTTGCTCGACTTATCTGGCGGACACCGCAAAAAGCATGCGTCTTTGCCTGATTTGCGCTCTGGTCTGTTACAAAAACAGCACGATTTGTTAAATTATAACGGGTTTAATAAGAAAAGGTCTGGACTGGGCCCCGTCTTCCAATAATATTGAGTTTCAATATGATCTCAATAAGTGCGCTTACAGCGTATGTCCTTTGATCTATATTGAAATGATGGATACGGTATCCAGAATGCATAAATAGAGGGGCAAAAGATCATGGCTTGGTCTATGCAAGAAGAAGACGCGTTGAGTGTTACACAGTTACTCGATATTGCCGAAGACGTGGAAGAGGTAAAAACCATCTACTCTACTTTTATCGCGCGATACGGGTTCAAATCTTGGGCAATAATGCAATTCTCCAATCCGGTAGAGCGACCCCTGAAAGAACGCATATCGGTCATGAGTTGGCCATCTGACTACATACAAATGCGTCGCGAAAGACCTGATGAACTGCATGATCCGGTCATCCGCGAGGCATATCGCACGAATAAACCCTTTACCTGGCAGCAGGCCTATATGCGCGCGGATAAAAAGGGCAAAGACATGATGGATATGGCCAAGGAATTTGGCCTTGACGATGGGCTTGTTTTCCCAATTAAATCCATAGATACATTGCCGGGCGGGGCCTCTATCTCCGGGGACACATCCGGCCTGTCACAGCGCCATATCCGACTTTTAAACCTTGTAAGCATTCACGCCTATGACAAACTTGAGGATTTGCTCGGACCCCACCCGTTTCGGGTTAATGTCAGCCTGTCTCCGCGCGAGATTGAGGTTTTAAGCCATGCATCAGCAGGCTTGACGAGCCACGATATTGGCAATCGCCTATGCCTGAGTGCGCGTACGGTTGAGCATTATTGCCATTCTGCCCGAACCCGGTTGAAAGCGCGTAATTTAACGCATGCGGTCTCACGGGCAATTGGCAAAGGCTTGATCCTGCCCTAAAGCGCTTACGGTTCCTTTATGTATGGCTTCAAGGCTTTAACTTATTCTCATTGTGCGGCCCTTATGCAAATCAGGGTGCCATTATAACTGGCCCTGCGCGCTAGGATTTATCTGGCAGCTCAAACAGGGCTGAATATGATCAAAAGGGCGGGCCAGACAATTTTAGCCTATAAGCAAGTAAAGCTTGGCAGATTTTCCAGTACGCTTTCAGATGCTCCTGCGCTGTCTGATACAAAGGCACTATATGTCATGCGCGCAGCGCGGCGGGTCAAAGCCAGTTTAAATAATATGACGCCTCAACTTGACTGTCATAGACCTAAAAAGGGCCCTCAGCCTCATCTGATCAGGAGTGCGCGAAAATATCCGTGTCCGGCCAGCCGGCCAGATCGAGGCTTGCACGAACGGGTAGAAAGTCGAAACAGGCTTCGGCCAATTCCATCCGCTCTTCGCGCTCCAGCATGCGTGTCAGCGCGTCCTTGATTTTGTGCAAATGCAGGACATCCGAAGCGGCATAGCGCAATTGCGCCTCGCTGAGCGTTTCGGCCCCCCAATCTGAGCTTTGCTGCGCTTTAGACATATCCACCCCGGCCAGTTCGCGCGAGACCTCTTTCAAACCATGCCGGTCGGTATAGGTGCGCACAAGTTTAGAGGCGATTTTGGTGCACCAGACCGGGGCGCACAAAACTTGCAAATGCTGCATCATCATAGCGACATCAAACCGGGCAAAGTGAAACAGTTTCAGATGCGCCGGGTCTTCCATCAACGCTTTCAGATTTGGGCAATTATAGCCGCCAAATCGGTCCAATTGCACAATATGCGCTGTCCCGTCGCCGGAGGAAAGCTGCACCAGGCAAATCGGGTCGCGTTGAAGGTTAAGCCCCATCGTCTCTGTATCAACGGCAATTACATCACCAAACTGAACGCTGGAGGGCAGATCGCCTTTATGTAGAAAAATATGATCCATGGAAGCCCTCTCAGAGTGCCGGGAAAGTAGATTTAAAGAGTGAATATAAGTGTAATCAACTTCCTAGGCCAAGCTACGGACGAGGTCAAAACAAAATCTAGCCGCCAGCTTGGCATTTTTCCGTATTCGCGTATAGTAGAAGAGCCTTTCAGTCAGACATAAGGGAGCTTCCTATGGCCACATTGATAGTAAATGGCGTCTCACATGAGATTGAGGCAGATCCGGCCCAGCCCCTCTTATGGGCGCTAAGAGAAACGCTCAAACTCAACGGCACCAAATTTGGGTGCGGCATTGCCCAGTGCGGTGCCTGCACCGTTCATGTCGAGGGTCAGCCTGTTCGCGCCTGCCAGACCCCGCTCGGCGCCGTTGACGGTCTTGAGGTGACCACGATTGAAGGCCTTGCAGATGCCGATGGCCAAATGCATGCTTTACAACAGGCCTGGATTGACCATCAGGTGCCGCAATGCGGCTATTGCCAATCTGGACAGCTTATGTCCGCCGCGGCGCTCCTGGCTGAAACGCCAGCTCCAAGCGATGCGGATATAGACCGGGCCATGCAAGGAAATATCTGCCGCTGCGGCATGTATGGCCGGATAAAAAGCGCTATCAAACAGGCTGCCTTGCAAATGCCGCAACCAAGCCCGGAACCCGCCATGCAAGAAACAGGCGATATAGATGCGGAGGAGACGACCAATGGGTAAATGGACACGTCGTGGCTTTATTACTGCCGGAGTTTTAACAACAGGAGCGCTGGTTGTCGGTGTTGGTATCCGCCCGGGCCATCGCGCGCCCAAATTGGCCGGTATGGTTACCTCAGAGGATGAGACGCTCATCAATGCCTGGGTCAAGATTGATACCGATAATGTGATCACCGCGATTGCCCCGCATTCAGAAATGGGGCAGGGCGCACAAACCGCAATCACGCAAATGCTGGCCGATGAAATGGATGCCGATTGGGAAAAAATTGCTTTTATGGAAGCGCCTGCCACCGAAGAATTTGCCAATTATGCGCTCGCCCGTGAATATGCAGCCGGCAATCTGACCCTGCCGCGTTTTATGGAAGGCACTGTTGACGGGGTGTTTATGGCCATGACCAAACGTATGGAGCTGCAAATTACCGGCGGCTCCACGTCTGTGCGGTTTACCGGCCAGCGCGGCATGCGGATTGCCGGCGCTGCCGCCCGCGAAATGCTGATCAAGGCCGCCGCCAAAGACTGGGATGTTCCGGCCACACAAATCCGTTCAGAGGATGCGTATCTCTATCATGATGCGAGCGAACGAAAAGCGCGCTATGCAGATTTTGCCGCCGCCGCCGCAGACTATATGCCGCCAGCTCAGCCAAAGCTTAAATCTTCAGCCGATTTCAAAATCATCGGAAAATCTAAGCAACGTCTTGATATCCCGTCCAAAGTCGATGGCAGCGCTGTTTTTGGCATTGATATTGATCTACCGGGGATGAAATATGCCGCGGTCAAAGCTGCTCCTGTCATTGGTTCGAAAATCACCAGTATCGATGCGCGCGGCGTCAGTACAATGCCCGGCGTCGTTAAAATCATTAAGGATGATTATTTTGTCGCTATTGTGGCCGATGGGTATTGGCAGGCCAGCCAAGCCCTTGGACAACTGGACGTGCGCTATGAAAATAGTCCTGCCAAAGATTTGAATCAGGATGCTATTTTTGAGAATTTCCGTCAAAGCATGAGCGCGGCTGTGAGCGAGGGCAAGGAAAAGAAGGACATTGCCTATGGCGATGCCCGCAAAGCGCTTGATAGCGCCGCACAGGTCTTTGAGGCTGAATATAGCGTCCCTTTCCTCGCGCATGCCTGTATGGAGCCAATGAACGCCACTGTACGTATTGAGGGTGAAAGCGCTGAAATTTGGACTGGTACGCAAAACCCCTTAAGCATTCGCAATGCCGTGGCCGAGACATTGGGGTTCAAGAAAGACAATGTCACCCTGCATAACCAATTTATGGGCGGCGGCTTTGGGCGACGATCCTCGACGGATTATCCAGTTATGGCGGCTAAAATTGCCGCGCAATGCGATTTCCCGATCAAGATGATCTGGTCGCGTGAGGAAACCACCCAGCAGGACTGGTATCGCCCGGCCTCTATCAGCCGCTTTAAGATTGGCCTTGATGAGGCTGGCCAGCCGGTCTCTTGGGATCAGCAATATATTGACAAGCTTGATCCGCCTGAAGCCTCACATCCGATCTATAATCTGAGCGATGTCTTCGTGCATTATGTGGAAAGTGATCATCATATTCGCTTCGGGCCTTGGCGCTCTGTCGACCATACCCAGCATGGCTTTTATATTGAAAGCCTAGTTGATGAGCTTGCCCATGCTGCCGGTCAGGACGGATATACATATCGCCGGGCTCTTCTGGCTGACAAGCCCCGCCATCTGGCTGTGCTGGACGCGACCGCCAAAGCGGCCAATTGGGGCCGAACCCTGCCGGACGGTCATGGCCTGGGAATTTCCATTGTGGAAAGCTTCGGGACGATTTGCGCTCAATGTGTGGAAGTGGATATGTCGAACGGCGAGCCCAAGGTCACCCATGTCTATTCGGTTGCTGACCCTGGTTTTGTGGTTAATCCGGATGGCTTTGCCGCGCAGATTGAAAGCGGTGTCATCTATGGGTTGACCGCCGCCTTACATGGTGAAATCACCATTGAAGAGGGCCGGGTCATGCAATCCAACTTCCATGATTATCCAATAATGCGTATGGCCGATGCGCCTGAAATTCACGTTGAGACAATTAATTCCGGCGCGCGTCTCGGCGGGGGCGGCGAGCCGGGAACGCCGCCAACAGCGCCTGCTCTCACCAATGCCATCTTCAATGCGACGGGCCAAAGAATCCGTAATCTGCCTGTCATGACAGGGCTTACCAGCTCTGTGTAAAGTTTCAGTAGATTATGAAAACTTATGGTCCAGTTTACCGGAGAGGGTGGAGCGCATTCACGCGGATTAAAGCCATTTGACTGCTCATTTTTCCGGGTTTTCAAGCGAAGCGCATGCGGGTGGACAGTGCGCGGCTCCCAATGGTCGAGACGCCTGCCCGTCGACCAAGCTTGTCGCGCTGCATGCCATAATAACATCTTAACGCGTTGAGACGATTACAGAATAATCGCAGACACTTTAGCTCGGACGCGCTCTAGAATTTCGGCGTTGCCTTTAAATGTTCGGGGATTGCATCCGAGCGAACGCCAGAGATAATAATAAAGCCGGACAGAAACAGAAACATCAGCGCGGAGACACCAATACGCTGATCATTGGACAGGAATGTCATCAGGGCAACCAGGCCCGGCCCCATCCACACGGTGACATTGCCCGCCATGGCATAAAAGCCAAAAAATTGGCCAATTTGCTTTGGCGGCGAGATATGCACCAGCATATAGCGACTTGAGGAAATCACCGCCCCGAGCATCAAGCCAGCCGGGATAACACA
>JARFRJ010000462.1 GCA_029287305.1 Hyphomonas sp.
TTTTGGGCCGCAAACTTGGCCGCATATGCTGGTCCGCGCTATGCTGTGCGAGCAGATTTACCGCGCCGCCAGCATCCTCGCTGGAACGCCCTATCATAAGGCCTAGCTCGGACGCGCTCTAACCCGCTTTATCCACCTCCAGCACGCCGCGCTCGATCTGGTCGCGTTCAATGCTTTCAAACAGAGCTTTGAAATTACCTTCGCCAAAGCCTTCCTTATAGTCGCCCTTGCGCTCGATAAATTCAAAGAAAACAGGGCCAATGCGCGGTTCGGCAAAGATTTGTAAGAGCAGGCGCGGTTCATCTCCCTCTGTTGTCCCATCAAGCAGAATGCCGCGCGCTTGCAAGGCGTCCACTGGCTGGCCATGGCCGGGCAAGCGCGTCTCCAGCATTTTGTAATAGGTCTCTGGAGGGGCGCTCATAAAGGGGACGCCTTTTTCCTTCAACCTATCCCAACAGGCAATAAGGTCATCACAGATCAAAGCGATATGCTGAATGCCTTCGCCATTATAAGCGCGCAGAAACTCCTCAATCTGGCCCTTTCCAGCTTCCCCTTCCTCATTCAGTGGGATGCGGATTTTACCGTCCGGCGCGGTCAGCGCCTTGGAGGTAAGGCCCGTATATTCGCCCTTAATATCGAAATAGCGGATTTCCTTGAAATTGAAGAGTTTCTCATAGAAATCGGCCCAATAGGTCATGCGCCCGCCATAGACATTATGGGTCAGATGATCGATCAGTTGAAAACCGCAGCCTTCAGGATTGCGGTAAATGCCGGGAAGATATTCAAAATCAATATCATATATACTGAGCTGGTCCTCTTCATCGCCATAGCGATCAATCAGATAGATGATTGAATTTCCAATGCCGCGAATACCTGGAATGTGCAATTCCATGGGGCCGGTTTTGACCTCGACCGGCTCGGCCCCCTGGTCCAGCAAATGCTGATAGGCGGCCGCCGCATTGCGCACGCGAAAGCCCATGCCACAAGCGCTTGGCCCATGTTCGCGGGCGAAGAACCAGGCCGCTGAGCGAGGCTCATAATTGGTGATCAGATTGATCCCGCCCTGACGCCACAGGGTGACATCCTTGGAACGGTGATGGGCAATCCGGGTAAATCCCATCGTCTCGAAGACAGGCTCTAAAATACCCTTTTCGGGCGCTGAGAATTCTATAAACTCAAAGCCATCAAGGCCTGCGGGGTTTTCAAATAAGTCTGCCATAGTCTGCCCTTTCTCAAATCTGGCCTGGAGTGTGCGCGCGCGTGCGTGATAGCTTGCAAGACGCTTTACAGGCTGATAAGTTGTTATCACAAGCAGTTGTGATTGCAACTAATAAGTGAGCTATTCCATGACACAAATCCTATCCTCGCCCATTTTAAGGCTGGATCAAAGCTGGGCCTATAAAGTCACCGTTCTGGCTGATCTATTGGCCCGGCGTGTTACAGCGATTGTACAGGAGGCAAGCGGGCTTAATCTTAGCCAATGGCGTGTCTTGGCAGCGATTGGCGATCAGCCAGGGCGCACAGCCAGCGAGGTTGTGAAAATAACGCCTATGGATAAAGGGATTGTGTCGCGAGGGGTGACAAGTCTGGCGCAAAAAGAATTGATTACGCGCCGTGCCTCCGAGACCGATGGACGCCTGTCTCATCTCTATCTGACAGAGACGGGCGAGGCGATTTATCAAGCGATTGTTGAAAAACTACATCGCGCGGGCCTGATTGATGTGGGTCTACTGACAGAAGGTGAGACAGAAAGTCTTCTGGAATTGTTGCAGCAGGCCATTCAGGCCTCTCGCGAAAGGGATGAGCCCCGATTGTAAGGGAGATAAGACCTTGCGACTCCCTGTCCTCTGTCGCTCTTAAGTGCTCTTTGGCCCTCTTTTTAGGCGGCTTCCTGCTTTGTTTATTCGGGGTGCACTGGCCTGAAAGTTCGCCATAACAATGAGTTGTCCCGTTTGCGCTTAGGCGGCCTGCCGTTCAGACATGTCGAGGGCCTGATCAAGATCAGCCAGAATATCGTCGACAGATTCCAGTCCGACTGACAGCCTGATAAGGCCTTCGGAAATGCCATGGGCGGCGCGTTCTTCTTCGGTATAGGTAGAATGCGTCATGCTGGCCGGATGCTGGACCAATGTCTCAGCATCCCCAAGTGAGACCGCGCGGCGGATCAGGTGCAGTCGGTTCATCATTCGAGGCCCGGCCTTATATCCGCCTTCAAGCTCAAAGGCGATAATACCGCCAAAGCCCGACATTTGCTTTTGCGCAAGCTGGTATTGCGGGAAGCTTTTCAGGCCCGGATAAAAAACGGTTTTCACCGCGCCATGACCCTCCAAATACTCTGCCACAACCTGCGCATTGGCGGCATGGCGTTCCACGCGCAGCTCAAGCGTCTTTAATCCGCGCATGACGAGCATCGCATTAAATGGGGCGAGCACAGCGCCCGTCATATCCTTCACCCCTTGCAAGCGCACCTGGTCCATATCTTCGCGTCTTCCTATGGCGATGCCGGCGATCAAATCGCCATGCCCGCCAAGATATTTCGTCGCTGAATGAACAATAATATCCGCGCCAAGGCTGAGGGGCTGGGTTTGAACGGGCGTCGCATAGGTATTATCCACAATGGTGCGCACTCTATGAACTTTGGCAATAGCGCTGATGCGGGCAATATCGACAAGGCGCATATTCGGATTGGCAGGCGTTTCGAAATAGACAAGACGGGTTTTAGCAGAGATGGCCGCTTCCAGCGCCTCTGGCCGGGTCAGGTCAACATGTGTAATTTTAATGCCGAAACGGCTCAGCCCATGACGCATAAAGGCAAAGGTACAGCCATAAAGTGTCTTATCCGTGATCACTTCATCACCGCTTTGCAGAAAACTCCACATGACCGCGCTAATCGCTCCCATGCCGGAAGCTGTTGCGATGGCCGCTTCGCCGCCTTCTAAATCGGCCATGCGCCGTTCCAGTAAATCCACGGTCGGATTGGATATACG
>JARFRJ010000508.1 GCA_029287305.1 Hyphomonas sp.
GATCGCCCAAAATAATCATAGGAGAGATCAAAACCTTCTCCAGCAAGGCGCTGTATTTCATATTGCGCATCGCAATAGGCCTTAACATCTAGGCCCTGTGCCTGCGCGGCCAGTTCAGCTGGTGTGCCATGTTCATCGGTCGCACAGATATAGAGAACATCATGTCCGTTCAGACGTTGATAGCGGGCATACACATCGGCAGGCAGCATCGATCCGGCCAAATTGCCTAAATGCTTCACCCCATTAATATAGGGGAGGGCGGAAGTGATCAGGATACGTCGTTTTTCAGGCAAGTGGGTCACACGGAAACTTTCTATTGGATATCAACTCTATGCCTATGCTTTTGCGCGAGTTTGACAATGAAAACCAGTCCTTGGTTTGGCTGATTATATATATTTATAGCGTCTGACGGCGACGTGCGCGCGGTTCATTGATGGAAAATGCGCAATAATAGCAATTTAAAAATTCTAAGGCGAGTCCAGAAAAATCAGAAACTCTATGAATATATATATTTAAATCAAGGCTATAGGGTTCTACCAAGCCTCCAAAACATCATAATTTGCAAAGAAAAAAGCGCAAACCTCCCGCTGGCTTCCTTTTAAATATCTGTTTTGGGCCAGAGGATTTCCAAAAACACCAATATTTGCTAATATATAGCTGTTTTCGATAGCGCTATAGATTTTGGAAACATAACTTAAAATGGCTCTTAGGGAGGATATCACTATGACAAGCTTAATGGAAATTGGCCAGTCTCTGGTCGATAATTGCCGCGCAGGCACGGAAAGGGAATGCCTAGACCAGCTCTATTCCAGAGAGGCCGTCTCGGTTGAAGCTATGGCCAGCCCCGAAATGGGCGGGGCGGCGATTACAGGGCTAGATGCGATTAAAGGTAAGCATGATTGGTGGCAATCGGCCTTTACCGTGCATGATCTACAAATTGGTGGGCCCTATATACATGGCGAGGATCGTTTTGCGGTGACATTCAAAATGGACACTGAGGAAAAGGCGACAGGCAAGCGGGACAGCATGCAAGAAGTGGCGGTTTATACCGTCGCAGATGGGAAAATTGTCCGTGAGGAGTTTTTCTACACACCTTAACTTACCCGGTATTAAAATCCCGGCTCGTCTCGCACGCCCAAATGGCACAGATATATCACAGACATTTAACGTCATTCGGGCCTCATCTAAAATATATAATTACTAAATAGTTTATTGTTTATATTAGGAGAATTATTATGCCAAAAATAGCTGGAGTGAATGCTCTCGGCGTATTGCTCGCCGCTTTGGGTATCTATGTGATTGGAATTTTATGGTTCGGAATTCTGTTTCAGGAGCTTTGGATCACGAGTAATGGATATACGCTTGAAAAGCTGGAGGCCAATTTTTCCCCGGTTCTTGTTTATGGCGGCGGCGTACTGATCCCGCTTATCCTCGCTTTTGCGATTGGCTGGTTGCTGAAGGTGACGGGCACAAAAGGCCTGCAGGCAAGCCTTTTGTTTGGGCTAAAGCTGGGCCTTTTCATTGTCGGACCGCTTATGGCCTATGGCTATGTTTATAATGAAACGCCTTCTTTAACGGCTTTTTTGCTGGACTTCAGCCATAGTCTTGTCGGGTTTATCGTCGGTGCAGGCATTCTGTCTTATTTTGAATGAGCCTGCTCTTTATGAGACGATAAAAAATATGCCCTGATGCTAAGCATCAGGGCACTAAAGAGTTTACATTCAAGGCTTATGAAATGGGTCTGACCCTCACGCCTGAACTTAATGTTCTGCAAGGCAGAATATCCACAAAGGTACACACACAAAGGCAGACAATCTGAGGCCTCAATCCCCATGATAATGAGGCCTTGCTATATGCATCGTGCTGTATTTGGAATATCCTTCATACCCGTCTCATAAATTTAAGCCTACCTCTCGAATATGGTGTCAAAAGGGCAAGAGTATGATAAATGAAGGCAGTGTATAGTCGGTATTTAAAACGCTTGTCATTGCGCTGCCGTTGCGCTGCTCGCCCCACGGGTTGGAGCGCGCGCAATAGTCATAATTTAAAGCGTTGAAGCGTTTCGAAAAGAATCGTAAGCGCTTTACATTATGTATCCGCGCGTGCACTGCGCCGTTCGCCTGATTGACGACCGATTGTCACAAGCCATGGCGCGATTGCGATCTTGTGCTATGTGTCTTGTCGATTAGATGTAATTGTCGAATCTGTTGATATGGCTTAGGGCCTAAACGCATTAGAGGGTTGATTTCATGACAATAGAAGACGTGCAAGCGCTGACATTGGACTATTTGCCGGTTGTGATCTTTTTGGGTTTGGCCTTGGCCTTGGCTTTGCTGTTCATCATCGGTGCTTATATTCTTGGGCCCAATAAGCCGGATCCGGAAAAAAACTCTGCCTATGAATGCGGATTTCATGCCTTTGACGATGCCCGGATGAAATTTGATGTGCGCTTTTATCTGGTGGCCATTCTATTTATCATTTTTGACCTCGAAGTGGCGTTTCTGTTCCCATGGGCGGTCAGCCTTGGCGAGATTGGCCTTCTGGGCTTTTGGTCCATGGTCGCCTTTCTGGCGGTTCTGACAATTGGGTTTATCTATGAATGGCGCTCAGGCGCTCTGGAGTGGGAATAATGGGTGAGATCAAACCATATGCTTTGACAGGCGGGCGCACAGGCGTCGAAGATGGTCATGATGTGCGGGCTGATGACCCTTTCCATGCCGGCTTATCGGATCAGTTGGCGGATAAGGGCTTTATTGTTGCCAATGCCGACAATCTGATCACTTGGGCCCGGACAGGCTCCCTGATGTGGATGACATTTGGACTGGCTTGCTGCGCGGTTGAGATGATGCATGCGGGTAATCCGCGCTATGATCTGGAGCGCTTTGGCATGGCCCCGCGCGGCAGTCCGCGTCAATCTGATGTGATGATTGTGGCCGGAACGCTGACCAATAAAATGGCGCCGGCGATGCGAAAAGTCTATGACCAGATGCCAGAGCCACGCTATGTCGTCTCGATGGGATCGTGTGCGAATGGCGGCGGCTATTATCATTACAGCTATTCGGTCGTGCGCGGCTGTGACAGGATTGTTCCGGTAGATATTTATGTGCCAGGTTGTCCGCCAACAGCAGAAGCCTTGGTGTATGGATTGCTGCAATTGCAGAAGAAAATACGCCGTGAAGGCTCAATTGAGCGCTAGGGGGCTATCATGGAAATTCTGACCTCTTTAGCGGATCGCATTGCCGATAGACTTCCCGATGCGGTTAAATCGCACACCATTACCCATGGCGAGCTGTGTATCCTGATAGAGCATGAGCATGTCTTGCAGGTCTTGACATTTTTACGTGATGATAGTGAGTGCGCCTTTGAAACACTGATAGATATATGCGGTGTGGATTATCCTGAAAGGGCCGAGCGTTTCGAGCTTGTTTATCATCTCCTGTCGATGACACTAAACCAGCGTATCCGGGTAAAACTGGCCACCGATGACAATACGCCGATTGACAGCCTGACAGAGATTTTCTCCTGTGCCAATTGGTATGAGCGCGAAGCCTTTGACATGTATGGCATTGAATTTTCCGGTCATCCGGATTTGCGACGCCTCCTGACAGATTATGGCTTTGAGGGCTTTCCGTTGCGAAAGGATTTCCCACTCACAGGCCATGTTGAGGTGCGCTATGATGATCTGCAAAAGCGCGTCATCTATGAACCGGTACAATTGACCCAGGAATATCGCAATTTTGACTTTTTGAGCCCTTGGGAAGGTATGACACATGTCATTCCAGGCGATGAAAAAGCCCAAAACCCCAAATCCAATGGGGCAAAGGAGGCAGACTAATGGCGGATGATCAACACGAAAATGCCGAGACCAATCGCAAGTTTACCCTAAATTTCGGGCCCCAGCATCCGGCTGCGCACGGCGTTTTGCGGATGATACTGGATCTCGATGGCGAGCTTGTTGAGCGTGTTGACAGCCATATCGGCCTTCTGCATCGCGGCACAGAAAAACTGATTGAATACAAGACTTATCTGCAGGCACTGCCTTATTTTGATCGCTTGGATTATGTCTCACCGATGAATCAGGAACATGCTTGGTGTCTGGCGATTGAAAAACTGCTCGGCATAGACGTTCCGCGCCGTGCCTCCTTCATCCGCGTCCTCTATTCAGAGATCGGGCGGATTATGAACCATATCCTCAATATTACGACACAGGCGATGGATGTGGGGGCTTTGACACCCATTACTTGGGGCTTTGAGGAGCGCGAAAAGCTGTGCGTTTTCTATGAGCGCGCCTGCGGTAGCCGCATGCATTCAGCCTATTTTCGCCCCGGCGGTGTGCATCAGGACTTACCCCCGGAATTGCTTGAGGATATCTGGACCTTTACCGAAGGTTTCGGTCAGGTGATGGAGGATATCGAAACCCTCCTGACGGAAAACCGTATTTTCAAACAGCGTAATGTTGATATTGGAGTTGTGGATCGCCAGACGATAATGGATTGGGGCTTTTCCGGCGTCATGGTGCGCGGGTCTGGACTGGCTTGGGATTTGCGTCGATCGCAACCTTATGAAATTTACAATGAACTCGATTTTAAAATCCCGGTCGGTAAAAATGGTGACAATTATGATCGCTATGTTTGCCGTATGGAGGAGATGAAGGAATCGATTAAAATCATGCGTCAATGCATTGAGAAAATGCCTGACGGCGAGGTTTTGCTGGCCGGGTCGAAAGTTGCTCCGCCGCGTCGCGCAGACATGAAAAACTCCATGGAAGCCCTTATCCATCATTTCAAGCTTTACACAGAAGGCTTTCATGTGCCCGCCGGGGAGACTTATGCGGCGGTGGAAGCGCCAAAAGGTGAGTTTGGAGTCTATCTTGTATCAGATGGCAGCAATCGGCCTTATCGGGCTAAATTGCGGGCCCCAGGCTTTCCGCATCTGGCTGCGATGGATCATTTGTGCAAAGGGCATATGCTGGCCGATGTCTCGGCGATTCTTGGCTCTTTGGATGTTGTTTTTGGCGAGATTGATCGATAATGGGCGCTTTCCCGGAACAACGTATGAGCATTCTCACCTTGGCCGTGTCTGATCTGGACGCGTCGCGTGCCTTTTATCGCGATATATTGGGTTTGAAACCTTTTATGACGGATAATATTACCATGTTTGATATGGGTGGCTTTGTGCTGGGCTTATGGGATCATGATAAATTGCAGGATGATATTGGTCATCCAGCCGGGGCGCCCTTTGATCGGCAGGGGTCGGCCATGGCGCTTGCTTATAATGCCCGCTCAGAAGCCGAGGTGGATACTATTTTTGAGGCCCTTCGGGCTCATGATGTAACCATCTCAAAACCGCCGCATAAAGCCTTTTGGGGCGGATATTCGGGCTATTTTCTTGATCCGGACGGGCATGCTTGGGAAGTGGCCTATAATCCCTTTTGGGGCTTTGAGGCCGATGGCCGGCTCAAATTACCACAACAGGAGGCGGTGTAATGGCGCTTAGACGTTTTGATCTAGACGCAGGTGGCGAGAGCTTCGCCTTTTGCGCGGAGACGGAGCCGAAAATTGCCTTCTGGCTGGCCAAATACCCTGAAGACAGGCAGCGTTCAGCGGTCATCCCGCTTTTATGGCTCGCTCAGAAGGACAATCAGGGCTGGCTGTCAGAGCCTGCCATGCGGACCGTCGCAGAGCTTCTGGACATGCCTTATATCCGTGTTTATGAGGTGGCGACCTTTTACACTATGTTCCGATTGCAGCCAGTAGGGCGTCATCATATCCAAATTTGCGGCACGACGCCCTGCATGTTGCGCGGGGCCAATGATCTCAAAGATATCGCGACAGACAAGATCGGCGCGAAAATGCATGTCAGCGATAATGGTCAATTGTCGTGGGAAGAGGTGGAATGCCTCGGCGCTTGCGTAAATGCTCCCATGGTGCAGATCAATGATTATTATTATGAAGATTTAAGCGCCGCGAGCTTTGCCGATATTCTGGCGAAACTGGATCAGGGTGAGGCGGTGGCGCCCGGCAGTTTTGCCGAGCGTATCAATTCTGCGCCGTTCGGCGTGCCTACGACGCTAAGCGAAGAGGCGCTTTATAATGGTGCGCGCCTGATAGACAGTTTACCGAATCTGCTCACAGAAGAGGCAAATCCCGCTGCCGATAAGAAGAAAGACGCCTAGAATATGCTACAGGATAAAGATCGCATTTTCACCAATCTGTATGGCCAGCATTCGCCGGGGCTAGAGGCGGCCAAGCAAAGAGGGGCCTGGAATTTAACCCCGGACATGCTGGCTCAATCACCTGAATGGCTGTGCAATCAGATTAAAACATCTGGTTTGCGCGGACGGGGCGGGGCGGGCTTTCCAACAGGGCTTAAATGGACTTTTATGCCAAAAGAAGTGCGCGATCGGCCACATTATCTCGTCGTCAATGCCGATGAGTCCGAGCCGGGCACCTGTAAGGATCGCGAGATTATGCGCCATGATCCGCATTTGCTGATTGAAGGGTGCATGGTGGCCAGCCGCGCTATGCGAGCGCATGCCTGTTACATTTATATTCGCGGTGAATATATTGCCGAGCGCGAGGGGTTAGAGGCCGCGATCAAGGAAGCCTATGAGGCGAAACTGATCGGGCAGAATAATATTAATGGCTGGGATTTTGAGCTCTATGTTCATCATGGGGCCGGGGCTTATATTTGCGGCGAAGAAACCGCATTGCTGGAAAGCCTAGAGGGCAAAAAAGGCCAGCCGCGTCTAAAGCCACCTTTCCCAGCGAATGCGGGGCTTTATGGCTGTCCAACCACGGTTAATAATGTCGAATCCATCGCGGTTGTGCCGACCATATTACGACGCGGCGCAGAATGGTTTGCCGGGTTTGGCGCGCCGAACAATACAGGTACCAAACTGTTTTGTATTTCCGGTCATGTCCAAAGACCCTGCAATGTCGAGGAAGAAATGTCGGTCACATTTCGTGAACTGATTGAAACCCATTGCGGCGGCATTAAAGGCGGCTGGGATAATCTGAAAGCTGTTATACCGGGCGGGTCTTCGGTTCCCATGGTCCCGGCCGAGCAAATTATAGATGCCAAAATGGATTTTGATACGCTTCGGGATCTAAAATCCGGGCTCGGCACAGCGGCGGTCATTGTCATGGACAAATCGACTGATCTGATAAAGGCGATTGCCCGTATTTCCTATTTCTATCGTCATGAGAGTTGCGGCCAGTGTACGCCTTGCCGCGAAGGGACTGGCTGGATGTGGCGTGTCCTCGAGCGGATGGCCGCCGGAGAAGCGCGTTATGAGGAGATTGATATGCTCCTAGAGGTCTCCCATCAGGTCGAAGGCCATACGATATGTGCGCTAGGGGATGCGGCGGCTTGGCCTGTACAGGGTCTGATCCGTCATTTTCGGCATGAAATTGAGGCGCGGATATCTGAATATCGATTGCCGAGGACCATTGTGCAAGCGCGCCGGGCCCGTTTGGCCAACCGTCCAGTGACCAGATCGCTGGAAAAGTCTGCGGTAACAAGTGAAGGGTAATCGGATATGATCGCCAATTTTGAAAAAGATATAAATTTCATGAAGGCACATTAAAACAAGTAGTTATGACTGTATATTATATTTTATCGAGTTTAAATTCTGGTCCTATCAGGACTATTTGAAAAATTTGTCAGGCCAAGGCCTGAATTTGAATAAGTGAGCGCACGAAAATGTCGGAAGATAGTTTCACCTTAAATATTGATGGCGAAGAGATTGCCGTACCGCGTCATTACACTTTGATGCAGGCATGTGAGGAAGCGGGGGCAGAAATCCCGCGCTTTTGCTATCATGAACGCCTGTCTGTGGCGGGAAATTGCCGCATGTGTCTGGTGCAATGGCATGGAGCGCCCAAGCCGATTGCGTCCTGTGCTCAAAGTGTCGGTGAAATGCGCATGAACCCGGATGGGGCGCCGCCGAAGATTTCCACACGCGGGGACTATGTCGATAAGGCCCGTGCAGGTGGTATGGAGTTTTTGCTGATCAATCACCCGCTGGACTGTCCGATCTGCGATCAGGGCGGGGAGTGTGATTTGCAGGATCAGGGGGTTGCCTATGGCCGGTCCGGCTCGCGCTTTGTTTTGAAGTAGCGTGCGGTGGAAATCAAGAATATGGGGCCTTTGGTGAAAACCATCATGACCCGGTGTATTCAGTGT
>JARFRJ010000013.1 GCA_029287305.1 Hyphomonas sp.
ACAAAGCTTAGATAAACAGAGAAATTGATCCGGGCTTATAGAGCCGCCCCTTTTACTCTACTTTTATATCACCGCCCGTATATTGCTTATTTTGCAGGCTTTGTGCGCCGCCCTCAAGGCGAATTTTGCCACCTGAATATGCTTCACTTTGGACAGTTTCGCGGGCATATCCTTCAATAAAGCCACCTGAGTTCACAGAGCCACTAAAGTGCGCGCATTGAAGCTGGCTCGCATCCATAGTCGAGCCAGACGTTGATTTGTCTTTCAGATACTCACATGTTCCCTCAGCCTCAAAATATGCACCATAGCCGACACTGGCTTTGACGGTCTCAGCTTCAATGTTTTCCGCGATAAGCTTTGCGCCGGATGTAGAGGACAGGTATAATTTGCTACTTGTGACATTACGTGCCGCCAGTTTTGCTCCGGAATTGGCTGTCAAGCTGAGACCTGGTTCAAACAGGTCTTTTGCGGTGACATAAGAGCCACTGGCCGCCTTTATATCGTCAAGCTTGGGCGCGGTTATGGTGACGGTGTAATGATGGGCCTCTCCGGCGCGCCAGGTCATCCCCTTAATATGGCGCGATACAATAAGTGTATCTCCCTTAACCTCCACAATGAGGCGCTCAAAATCGCCATTTGTGCTTTCGGCAATGATGGATTGCGGTTCCCCAGAGGTAAAGATAAGTTTTACACCGCGCGAGACATCAAGCTTTGTAAACGCCTCAACCTCATAAGCCCGGTTCTCTGCCATCGCCCCAAAGAGGGAGGCGACAATATATAAAACTGAAATCACGAAACACCGCATTTTACTCTCCTCACCAGAAACCGCACTCTCAACGGATTTTTATTTTAAATCACTCTAGGGCAAAATATGGACTGCCGGGCCAAGCGTGTTAACCAGCCTTGCCCGTGCGCTGCCTGTTACGCGGCCCGGCCCGCTGCCTGTTGCGCGGCCCGTCCCGCTGGTCGCAAAGCGGACGATAATAATACCTTAAAGCGTTGAAACGATTCCAAGGGAACCTTTAAGGCTTTGAGACTATCGCACAATCGCCATATGACATATTTAAACTATGTTCATATTCAATGTATTAAGCATAGAAACCTTGGCTTATATATTGTCTGGCACAGTCCATCCGCGTCGACGGCAGGCGGCGATGACGGTATTGCGCAATAGGCAGGCAATCGTCATAGGCCCAACGCCCCCCGGTACCGGGGTGATATGCCCGGCTTTTGTGGCGCAGTTTTCATAGTCAGCATCGCCGACAAGGCGCGTTTTGCCTTCGCCCTTTTCCGGTGCCTCGATCCGATTAATACCCACATCAATAATACAGGCACCAGGTTTTACCCAATCAGCCTTGACCAAGTGTGGCAGGCCAACGGCGGGAACAAGAATATCAGCCTTGCGGCAGACTTCCTGCAAATTGGCTGTCCGCGAATGGGCAATTGTGACGGTGCAATTTTCTGCCAAGAAGAGGAGCGCGGCTGGTTTTCCAACCAGTATGGAGCGCCCGATGATCACGACATGTTGACCGGTTAAATCCTCCCCCAAGGCATGTTTGGCGAGCATGACACACCCCGTTGGGGTGCAGGCGGTTAAGCCCGGTTTTCCAAGAAAAAGATAACCGGCATTCAGCTCTGTCAGCCCGTCCACATCTTTCTGCGGTGATATTTTGGCAATGGCAGCGTCTTGGTTCAGCCCTTCGGGTAAGGGGAGCTGCAAGAGGATCCCATCTATCGCCTCATCACGATTGAGCATATCAAGGACATATTCCAGATCGCCTTGCGTTGTTGTGCTGTCCATCTGATGATAGATAGATTTCATGCCCGCTTCTTCTGTCAGGCGCACTTTTGAGCGCACATAGACTTGGCTGGCTGGATTATCTCCCACCAGAATGACGGCAAGGCAGGGCTGTCCAGGCAAGCCGCGCACGGCTTTGGCAAGGCTTTTGCGCAGGTTTGACGCCAGAGCTTTGCCGTCAATGATTTGTGCTGCCATATCGACTTCCTAATCTATTTTAATTCGGACACGCTCTAGGCCCCTAAAAAGGTATGGCGCTAATTATCGTCGGGATCATATAATCCCGTATAAAGGGGATAAGTAAGAGGAGAAATAAAATGGTCAAATCAAAATGTCTGATCTGCGGTAAAAGACGTCTGAGAGGCTGAGCAACCGGCTCAATAATCGCCTGTAAAAAGCCCCATAACCCTCTGGCAAAAGGGTTTCTCCGGTCAATAACACCGAAGATAAACAGCCAGTCCAA
>JARFRJ010000043.1 GCA_029287305.1 Hyphomonas sp.
TCAACCAGAGTGTCGTGAAACCACGCCTCGCCCCATTGCCAAGGTAAGAGGAGATGCTTGGTCAGGAATGAGGCGACAATCATACGCGCGCGATTATGCATCCAGCCTGTTCGCCAGAGCTGGCGCATCGCGGCATCCACCATCGGATATCCGGTCTGCCCCGTGCACCAGAGGTGATAGTCATGCTTCTCTTCGCGCCAATCCATATATTTGAAATCGGAATTATAGTTCTGCCGCGCCATATCCGGATTATGATATAGTAGGACATAGGAAAATTCGCGCCAGGCAATTTCCGAGAGGAAGACTGTGGCACTGTTTGAGTTGATCTCACCGGTTTCAATTCGGGCCATAGTCGCTTGCCAGACCTGTGCGGGGCTGATCTCCCCAAAGGCAAGATGCGGCGATAGGCCGGAAGTTCCGTCTGTCTTGTCGGGCCGGTTTCGATCTTCGCTATAGGCGCTCACCGGCCCGCTTAGAAAATTATGCAGCTTTATATGTGCGCTGGCCTCTCCGGGTGTCCACATTTGCGTAAAATCAATTGACCAATCCGGCGCGTGCGGATGCAAGGACCAATCAGACAGGGTCTCACTTGCAAGAGAGGGCCCGCTCAGCTTTTCAGGGGCTTTATATAGGGGCGGGCTCGTATAGCGTGCCTGTAGAGCCCGCCAATAGGGGGTAAAGACTTTGTAATATCCCCCCTGACCGGTTTTGATTGTCCAGGGCTCTGTCAGCAGGGCGCCATTAAAGCTCTCCACCGCGATATTTTCCGATTTCAGCCAGGTTTTGAGCGTTTCATCTATGTCCCGTTCAGCCGCGCCATAGCGTCGGTTCCAGAACACATGACCAATCTCAACCTCTTTGAGAATATCCGACAGGACAGACCGGGCAGAGCCAGCGCGCAGGCTTAACCGCCCCCCGCGCGCCTCTATGCTTTGGCTGAGAGCCTGAAGGGATTTATCAAGCCACCATTTCGAGGCCGCGCCCATCGGGCGCAGGCCCGCCTCTTCATCCTCTAGAATATAGAGAAGGATCAAAGGGCATCCCGTCTTTATGGCCGCTTGCAGCGCTGGATTATGCGCGAGACGCAAATCTTTGCGTAACCAGACAAGGGCGGCTGGAGAGGATTTGGAGGGCATGGACGAACCTTTGTGTTTTATAATATCTGGCGTGATATCCAGGCGGTGCCCATAACCCTTTTACACGATCTAGCGATTAGGCTGAGGGGTCACCCGCAAATAGGGTTTAACTTCCTCCACGCCTTTTGGAAACAGCCGGGCAATTTCATCCGGATCGGTAACACTAGGCAAGATGATGACATCATCCCCATCTTTCCAATTGACCGGTGTGGCGACTTTATGTCCATCGGTAAGTTGCAGACTGTCCAGAAGGCGCAAAATCTCATCAAAATTACGCCCCGTGCTTGGCGGATATAGAATACTGGCCCGGATTTTCTTGTTCGGATCGATCACATAGACCGCTCTTACGGTCAGTTTTGCATTCGCATTGGGATGGATCATACTATATAGCGTCGCGACCTTAGCGTCCGGATCGGCGATCATCGGAAAATTGACGCCTGTGCCTTGCGTCTCTTCAATATCCTTGGACCAGGCCACATGGTCTTCCAAACTGTCAACCGAGATGACAATCGCCTTGGCCCCGCGGGCGGTAAAAGCCTCTTTCAGTTTGGCTGTGTAGCCAAGCTCTGTTGTACACACCGGGGTAAAGTCTGCCGGATGAGAGAAGAAGATGACCCAATCCTCGCCGATCCAGTCATGAAAATTTATTGTTCCAATTGTTGTATCAGCTTTGAAATCCGGCGCAGTATCGCCTAAGAGTAAAGTCATGCTATATTTCCTTTTTTGAGCCCGTCTTGATAGTTTCCCCAAATTGGGACCTAATATCATCTAGCTCAAGGGCGATTGGCTTAATCTTTGGATGAGTTTTTTTAAACACTATGAAGCGTCTTATACTTTTACGACACGCCAAGACAGAAAACTGGTTCCAGGGCAGCGATGATGCCGGGCGCGCTTTAACCGCGCGCGGACATGCAGATTCTGAACTGATTGGCGCTGAGTTGATGCGTCTGGGATGGCCAGCAAACTGCACCCTCGTCTCCAGTGCGCGGCGCACGCGGGAAACTTGGGCACGGATCGCACCGCTAATGCCAGAGGCGGCGCTGAAAATCAGCGATGATTTATATCTGGCGAGCGTCCACACGATCAAACAGCACATTTTTGACGAATGGGAAACGGACACACTCATGCTGATTGGACAC
>JARFRJ010000050.1 GCA_029287305.1 Hyphomonas sp.
GTCCGGGCGCTGTTTCGATCTGAAATCAGGCCTTTTGACCGGACCGGACGGTCATATCCCTTTAACCGAAACAGAAACAAAATTGCTCAGCCTATTAGCGGGCAATCCCGGTAAAGCCTTGCGGCGCGACTATTTGGCCGAGCAGTCTTCCGGGCTTGAGCGCTCTATCGATGTTCAGGTGACGCGCCTGCGCAAAAAAATCGAGCCCAGTCCTAAAACGCCCATTCATATACAGACCGTGCGGGGAATTGGATATAAACTCATGACAGATGCTGCATAATAGTCTGTCAGGGGCCCGTAAATGGTCGCGATCCAGTTTGCCGCGACGCTATTTTATATGCAATCTTCAAAGCCGGGGCTTCCCCCAGACAGAATCTTGGCCTATGAGGCACACTTAGCACACAATTAAAAAACCCGATGATTTCCTCTGCTCTCAGAGGAGGCCGCCTCAGCTTGCGAGACCGCTATGCCCAAACGTCAAGATATTCACTCTATACTCGTCATCGGGGCTGGACCCATCATTATTGGTCAAGCGTGCGAGTTTGACTATTCGGGTGTACAGGCCATCAAAGCCCTGAAAGAAGAGGGCTACCGCGTTATTCTGGTCAATTCCAACCCTGCCACGATTATGACCGACCCTGGCTTGGCTGACGCCACCTATATTGAACCGATAACACCCGATTTTGTCGAGAAAATCATTGCCCGGGAAAAGCCGGACGCCCTATTGCCGACAATGGGCGGCCAGACCGCTTTAAATTGCGCTCTATCCCTGCAAAAAGCCGGGGTTCTGGATAAATATGAGGTAGAATTAATCGGCGCGAAAGCGGATGCGATTGAAATGGCCGAAGACCGTGAACTGTTCCGCCAAGCCATGACGCGGATAGGGCTGGAAAACCCTCGCGCGACCATTATTCAGGCCCCTGAAATCCTCCTTCCAGATGGGCGAAAAGAGTATGACCGGGGCGCAGCCATGACAAAGGCCCTCGACATACTTGATGATATTGGTCTGCCCGCCATTATACGACCTGCCTTTACACTTGGCGGGACAGGCGGCGGGGTGGCCTATAATCGCGATGAATATAAGGCTATTATTCGCTCTGGACTGGATGCCTCCCCGGTCGCGCAAGTGCTGGTCGATGAAAGCCTGCTCGGCTGGAAAGAATTTGAAATGGAAGTTGTGCGCGACAAGGCGGACAATTGCATCATTATTTGCGCGATTGAGAATGTCGACCCGATGGGTGTGCATACAGGCGATTCGATGACCGTCGCGCCCGCTTTGACCCTGACCGACCGCGAATATCAGAAAATGCGCAATGCCTCGATTGCGGTTCTGCGCGAAATTGGCGTGGAAACAGGGGGCTCAAATGTACAATTCGCCGTGAACCCGAAAAATGGCCGCCTCGTGGTGATCGAAATGAACCCACGTGTGTCGCGTTCGTCCGCGCTCGCTTCAAAAGCAACCGGTTTCCCGATTGCCAAAATCGCCGCTAAACTGGCGGTCGGTTATACATTGGATGAGCTGGATAATGATATTACCGGCGTCACCCCGGCCAGTTTTGAACCGACCATTGATTATGTCGTCACCAAAATTCCTCGCTTTGCG
>JARFRJ010000051.1 GCA_029287305.1 Hyphomonas sp.
CAAGGCTGGCTGGAAGGCACAGCAGAGCCGCCTGAGGGTGTTGATTTGAAGACCCCTGTCTTTGCAGGACTAAACCGTGAATGGCTTGTCTATGCCTCTGGTCTTGGCTTTGTTGTCCTGGCATTCTTCATGCTGCAATTGGCTAATGTCCAAGTTGATCTTGGCTTTATATCCGAGGACCTTGCGGTGCCTTTTGTTGAGCTTTTGATGCATATTTTCTTCGTTCTCGTGGTGACAGGAATTATCGTCTATATGATCACGAAATTAGATGAGGAGCAGCGCAATCCGATGATTGGTCTACTCATTCTGACCGTCTCGACCGTCTTGTTCTGGGCACTGTTTGATCAGGGCCCGACCTCGCTCAATCTCTTTGCCGCGGCGCATGTGAACAATGAAGTTGGCGGATCCCCCTTCCCGGCGGCGGTTTTGCAGTCTGTCAATCCAGGGACAATTATGTATGTGGCCCCCTTTGTTGCGCTGCTATGGGCTTGGCTTGCCGCGCGTGGCTGGGAACCAAATACATTTATAAAATTTGGCCTTGGCATGGTGCAGATCGGGCTTGGCTTTTACCTGCTTAATCTGGGTATCCAAACGGCTACACCGGATGCCTCCGGTGCGCTCAGAATATCCGTGCTGTTTATCTTCTTCATGTATGTTCTGCATACGACGGGCGAAATTTTCCTCAGCCCGGTTGGCCTGTCCGCGGTTACGAAACTGGCTGCCCCGCAAGTTGTTGGCTTTATGATGGGGTTCTGGTTCCTAGCCTCCTCCTATGCCAATATTATTGCCGCCATTATTGCGCGCGCAACGCAAGTGCCCGAAGGGGCTCCGCCTGCCGAAAGCCTCGCGGCTTATAGTGAAGTATACTTCCTGCTCGGCACCTCGGCGGTTGCCCTTGGTGCAGTTTTGATCCTGCTTAGTCCATGGCTACGCAAGCTCACCCAAGGCGCCGAAGAGGTGACTGAGGATGAGAATATAGGCGAGACAGTTGCTGCTTCCGCACCCATTTAGGGGGCGGCTGCGCACTATATTTATAGGCATAAGTTTAAAGCGAAATAAAAGTATACCAGCTGATATTTCGCTTTAAATCCGCACGCTTACAGTCCTGTCAGCCTAACATTTTATTAATTTTGCATTTAAGCTTTTAGTTGTAAACTTCCAGATATTGGCTGTGTCAGCTTTTAGCGAATATAGCTATATCTATAACTATGCTTAATTATGGAGGCTGTGATAATATAATGGAACTTGTAGAAACAATATCTGTGTTGGCAATTTTAGTAAGCGCAGTAAGTTTTCTAGCAGAGAAATCCCAAGCTCTTCTATGTTCGTACATTAAAACTCTTCCAGAACATCAATCACCACTTAGTGCATTTTTAGAAGATCAACACATTTTATCTGTGTTCAAAATAAATTTCCTTCTATTCTGGACGCTCATATTGTTCATGTGGCCATATTATGCGTTCATGCTTGATTGGCAAGAAAGTCAAAATATAATTAATTTTATGTTTGATGCTCAACTTAGTAATAAAACGATAGAAATAATGTATTATGTTTTATTTTTCCCGTTTATGTTTTATTTGATTTTTTCAGTTCATCATTTAATACGACTAAATTATAAGAGAGAAACTCCATACGCTGCTATTATGCCTGTCTCTTATACACAT
>JARFRJ010000076.1 GCA_029287305.1 Hyphomonas sp.
CCGCGCGTAATATCGCCTATGGCATAAATCCCGCGCATGGAGGTTTGGCATTTATGATCAATCTTAAGGAAAGGGCCGTCTCGATCAAGGGCGAGCTCTTCAAGCCCCCAGCCTGTCATAAGCGGCTTGCGCCCGACGGTCACCAGAATTTTATCTGCGGTGATTTGATGGGTCGCCTTATCTTCGGTCTGATATTCTAAAGCCTGACCATCCTCTGACAGACCTGTCACCCGCGCCTTTAAATGCAGGCCTATGCCAAGGCTTTCAAGCCGGTTCAAGACAGGCTTGGTCAAGGCGCTGTCATAGCCTGGCAATATCTCATGAGCCGCTTCCAGCAGCGTCACCTGACAACCGAGCTTGGCATAGGCCATGCCGAGCTCTAGGCCAATATAGCCCGCGCCAATAATCGCCATGCTCTGGGGAATTTCACGCAGCGACAAGGCCTCTGTTGAGGAGATTACGCGGCCCCCAAAGGGCAGGCCCGGCAATTCTGTCGGTTTAGACCCTGTCGCGATGATAATATGGTCCGCGCGATAGAGGCTTTCACCGCTCTCACGGGTAATTTTGACGGTTTTGCCATCTACAAAGCTGGCATGCCCCGATATTGTCTGTGTCTTTGCTTTTTTCAGCAGGCCGCCCACCCCGCTGGTCAGGCGTTTGACAATAGCGTCCTTCCAGCTCATCGTCTGGGTAAAATCGATCTCAGCCTCGCGGCACTGAATGCCGAGCGCTGACCCGGTTTCAGCCTGTTTTACATGATAGAATTCATCCGCCGCATGGATGAGCGCTTTTGACGGAATACATCCGATATTGAGGCACGTCCCGCCGAGCGGTCCGGCATCGACAATCACCGTGTCCAGGCCAAGCTGGCCGGCGCGAATGGCTGCGATATAGCCCCCAGGCCCCGCGCCAATGATCAGAAGTTGACAGGTCTGATGGGTCATGCGCCTGCCTCTTCAATAAAAATCAGGGCGGGCACTTCCAGCAGAGATTTGATTTTTTGGATAAACAGCGCCGCATCCCAGCCATCAATGACGCGATGATCAAAACTGGACGACAGATTCATCATCTGTCGAGGCTGAAACGCCTGACCATCCCAGTGCGGCAGGGTGCGTATTTTATTCACACCAATGATCGCCACTTCCGGATGATTAATGACGGGGGTGGTGACAATTCCCCCCATTTTTCCGAGCGAGGTGATCGTAATTGTCGACCCGCTCAGCTCTTCGCGGGTCAGCTTCCCCTCTTTTGCGGCGGCGCTAAGGCGACCGATTTCATGGGCACATTGCCACAGCCCTAAAGCTTCCACATGCCGGACCACAGGCACGACAAGTCCATTATCCGTTTGCGCGGCAATGCCCATATGCAGACCGCCATATTGATATAGCTTGCCTGCCTCATCATCATAGCGCGTATTTATATGCGGATAGGCCCCAATCGCTTTTGCCATGGCGCGCATCAGGAAGGGCAGCAAGGTGAG